>DATMJU010000581.1:0-2706 GCA_035553795.1 Vicinamibacterales bacterium | reverse complement strand
GCACCGGGCACCGTGTTCGCGTTGTTTGCCGGTATCTATCACTGGTGGCCGACCATCACCGGCCGTTCGCTCGACGAGACGCTCGGCAAGATTCACTTCTGGGGATCGTTCGTCTGCATGAACCTGATATTCATGCCGATGTTCGCGATCGGTTTGATGGGCGTGAATCGCCGCTTGTGGGACGCCGGCGCAAGTTATGCGCTCGCGCAGCCGACTTTGCAATGGCAGACCCACATGACGTACGCAGCTTTTGCGCTCGGCGTGTTCCAACTGCCATTCCTTTGGAACATCGTTCGTAATTGGGGTCTGACCCCGAATTCAACCACCGAACGCCAAGATCGGGGTCAGACCCCAAATTCAACGCTTACTCCAATTTCAACGCCGCAGTTGGGAATGTGGCTGTTCCTGGCGTCGGAGGCGATGCTCTTTGCGTCGCTGCTGTCCGGCTACGTGATGCTGCGGGCCGGCGCGCAGGAGTGGCCGCGCATGCCGGGGGGGTTGCCGTGGGTCGAGACGCTGCTGCTCGTCGGCGCCAGCGCGGTCTTCAGTCACGAGCGCATCCGGCTGATCATCGCCAACGCGCTCGGATTGACGTTCGTTTTCATCAAGGTCGTCGGCGACCTGGCGCTGATCGAGAGAGGCATCACGCCGGCGACCAACCTGATGTGGGCGTGCTGGTTTACGCTGACCGCCGTGCATGCCGTGCACGTGCTGGGTGGAGCGATCTTCACCGGATGGCTGGGCGGCCCCTCGTACCGCATGTCAGTCGAGGACAAGGATCGCTGGCTGGCGCGCATCGAAGCCACGCGCCGCTACTGGCTGTTCGTGGATGCTGTGTGGCTGATACTTGTGGTGAGTTTCTATGTGGCGTGAAGCGTCGAGACAGCCTGGCCCCAACTTAGCGTTTCGCTAAGTTTCGAAGCCTGACCCCAACTTAGCGAAATATGGCTTGTCCGATTTGCACCTCCCCTGAAGGCTCGGCGATCAGCGACGGCATGCGCGCCGGCGCGGGCGTCCTGATCCTCGTCACTCTCGTGGTGATCGGCTGCATTGTCCGGTTCGCGATCGGACTCTGGCGAGCGGAGCAACGCGCGTGATTGAGCGCTGGCTGCCGGCAGCAGCCTCCGGGCATGCAGGCGCGCTCGATGCAGTGCTGCTGAGCGTGCACGCGCACATGGCGCTCATCTTTGTGTTGTGGCTGGCGCTGTTCGCGATCGCGCTAATCAAGTTTCGCAAGGGCGCCAACCCGGTCCCGCGCGAGAACGGCATCAGCGGCGTGTGGCCGGCGATTGCGATCGGGCTCGTCATAGTCGGCGACGTGATCATCCTCGCCACCCAGGCTCTGCCGGCGTGGGCGGCCCGCAACGAACCGCCGCCGTCCGGCGCCCTTCCACTCGAGATTCGTGTCACCGCCGAGCAGTTCGCATGGAACATCCATTACCCCGGCCCCGATCGGACCTTTGGCCGTGTTCGAGCGGAGCTGATCAACGCGACCAATCCGCTCGGCATCGATCGCACCGATGCGGCGGCGCAGGACGACATCGGTCTCCAGAACGTCCTGATGTTGCCGGTGAATCGAACCGTGGTCGTGCAGTTGACCAGCCGCGACGTCATCCACAGCTTCACGCTGAACGAAATGCGCGTGAAGCAGGACGCCGTGCCCGGCATGACGGCGCGCCTGTGGTTCACGCCGATCGCGACAGGTGACTGGGAAATCGCCTGCTCGCAACTCTGCGGGCTCGGCCACTACCGCATGCGCGGCGAATACCACGTCGTCGAACAAGCGGCGTGGGATCAATGGCAGACCGGGGCACAGCCTACTTCTCGATCTTCTCTCCCCGTTGAACCCACTCGTCCCAGCCGCCCCTGAGCGCCTTCGCGCCGGGGATGCCCTTCGCTGCCAGATCCACTGACGCCCTGGCCGCGGTCATCTCGTTCGCGCAGGCGCAGTAGGCGACGATGGTGCGCTTGTCACCGGCGAAGCGATCGGCCTGCTTGAGAATCAGCGTGTAGTCGACGTTCACTGCGCCGGGAATGCGGCCCTTTGCAAACGAGTCCGCGTCGCGCACGTCGAGGATCAATACCGCCTGTTGATCCATCAGCACCTTCAGCTCGTCGATCGAAATGCGCGGCACATTACGAATGGCCTGCGCTTCGAGCGGCGGGGCGCAGCACAACAGAACGACTAGCGCTTTTGCAAGGATCCGAGCCATGACTCTCTGAACCTCTTCTGATCGTCCGTCAGCGTGCCGCCCGTCTTCTCAACGAGCACGACCTCGATGCGCGGATCTTCCTCGAGCGTGATGGTGCCATTCACGGTCTCGCCGCTACGGCGGACAAAACGCAGCGGCACGCGCTCGCCCGGCTTGTGTTTGGCGAGAGCCGCGTCCCACGCGGCAGCAGTGGTGAGCGCTGTGTCCCCGAGCATGACGAGCTGATCGTCCTGCGCAACGCCCGCGTCATAGAGGGGCGATTCCCACGGGACCAGGCTGCCGACGCGAAGGGCACTGCCGCCGGGCTGCAGGTTGACCTGCCCGGCGAACGCCCGGCCGGCGCTCCTCTTCCGCATCACGAAGCCGGCGCGCGACAGCAGGCGCGCGTAATCCACGACCTCGCGGCCTTCGATGTACTTCGAAAAGAACTCGTTGGCGAAACCGCGATCGCCGGACAGCTTCGCCAGCGATTCCTTCAGTCCATCAACGGTGT
>DATMJU010000580.1:0-6202 GCA_035553795.1 Vicinamibacterales bacterium | reverse complement strand
GGTGTCAACTCGCGGATCGCGGGCGTTCCCAAACGCAGAACTTGTAGATTTGCTGAGGAAAACTGGAGCCGGCAATCGGACTTGAACCGATGACCTGCTGATTACGAATCAGCTGCTCTACCAACTGAGCTACGCCGGCTTCCGGAGAGACGGACAGTTTATCACACGTCCACCTTACGACCTGGTGCCGCCGGCTTGCGTCCGCGCGACGTGCTTCAGCGGCGGCCGACGATTAGTCACGGTTGGTAATGATGTCTACCCACTCGTGATTGCAGTCGCGGCAACGCAGCTTCACTTCAATCGCGCCGGGTTGAGCCGCCAGTGTGCCGACCTGAACTGGGAATCCCTTGGGCTCCGAGCAAGCTGGGCAAGCCACCGGGTACTGACGCGGCGAATCACCTGATGAAGTCGACATGATTTAGAGGGTGCGCAAGCTAATAAACACCGTGTCCTCAACACTTTCAAGGACAAATGCTAGAGCTGGCCTAAGAATACACTAGCGCCGAGCTGGCTCGCAAAGGTGCTGGTGTCTAGCGGTAGCCGGCGGCTTGCAGTTCGAAGAGTTGAGCGTAGCGGCCGTTGGCCCTCAGCAACTCCTCGTGCGAACCGAGCTCGGCGATCTTTCCGTCCGCGATCACGGCAATGCGATCCGCAATGCGGACGGTCGAGAAACGATGCGAAATGACGATGCCGATGCGGCCCTTGAGGATGGCCTTGAGCTCCGCGAAGATCGCGGCCTCGGCTTCGGGATCGAGCGACGAGGTCGGCTCGTCGAGAATCCAGATATCCGCGTCTCGGTACATGATGCGGGCGAGCGCGAGGCGCTGCCATTCGCCGCCCGACAGATCGTGCCCGCCTTCGAACAGCCGGCCGACCTTCGCATCGAGCCCCTTCGGCATCTTCGTCAGCAACCAGTCGCTGCGCGCGTCTTCAAGCGCCGCGAGCACGCGCCGATCGTCCTCGATGAGACCGGGGCGGCCCATCTGCACGTTCTCACGCACCGAGAGTTCGTAGCTGGCGTAGTCCTGGAACAACACGCCAATGCGGCTGCGCAGCGCTTCTGGATCGAGCTCGCGGAGATCGGCCCCGCCGACACGCACCGCACCGCTCGTCGGGTCATAGAACCGCAACAGCAGCTTGACCAGCGTGCTCTTGCCCGCGCCGTTCTCCCCCACCAGCGCGATCAATTCGCCGCCGCGGATGTGCAGGTTCAGGTTCTTGACGGCCGGCTCCGTCCCTCCCGGATACGTAAACGTCACATCGTCGAACTCGATGCCGGCTTCGAGCGATACGGGCACCTCGCGCGCCGGTGTCTTCAACGGGACGAGCCGCTCGATGCTGAGGAACGAGAAGTAATCCTCGAGGAACGTCGTGTGCTGGTCGACGGCGACGAACGTGCTCGAGATGTTGCCCAGCGTGCCGGAGACCGACGTGAACGCGCCGATCACCAGGACCACGCCGCCGGGATCGATCGCGCCGGCGATGCCCTGCATGGCCACGAAGAGATACGCCAGTGCGAGCGCCGTGCCCGTGACCAGGCCCGTGATCATCGAGATGCGAGTGCCGGAGCGATACATCTGCTCGCGGAGCCGGTACAGCTCTTCGGAACGCTCGCGATGACGCCCGAGCAGATAGTCCGACAGGACGTAGGCGCGGATCTCCTTCGTGTTGCGCGGCTGCACCAGCAAGTCGCCGAGGTACTCCCGCTCGCGTTCTTCGGGGGTCTCCTTATAGAAGAATTCGTAGAGCCTCGCGGTGACGCGGCGCTCGAGCGCGAGCGACAGGACCGCGGCCGCAAGCGCGAGCACGACCAGCACCCAATGCAGGCTTGCGAGCAGGCCCGCCATCAAGACGATCGTGACGATGTTGCCCGACAGACCCAGGACCGACCAGGTCAGGTCACCCGGGCGCCACGACACGTCGCGCTTCGCCCGCGCGAGGCGGTCGTGCCAGTCCGAGTTGTCAAAGTGCCCGAGATCGACTTTTGACGCCTGCTCGAGCAGCCGGCGCTCGGCCTCGAGCTGCACACGGCGAACGAACAGGTTGCGGCCGTAGCCCATGTAGGCGCCAATCGCGCGCTGCACGCCCGTGGAGATCCACAGGCCGGCGATGATCGGCAGCATGTCCGGCCACGCCAGGGCCTGAAGGCGCGCCTCCGCGATGCGATTGACCAGGACGGCGCCGAGATACACCGCGATCGGCGGCATCGCCGAGCTGATCATGCCGAGCACGGAGTAGCGAATCAGCGCCTGGGGGGACGCGGCCCACGCGAGCGCGAGGCCTTGCCGGAGATTCTTTCTGACCCTGCGTGCTCGACCCTTGATGGGGTCCGCCTTCGCGACGTCGTCGCTCCGGCGGGACTTGTCGTCCGTCACGCCAGCATTATCGCCGCTGTGGGTGAAAACACGAAGAGCCCGTGAACGGAATATTCACGGGCTCTTCGGATATGCGTCGGCCGTCGCCGGGGCGGCGGTTAGAACAGATTGAGGTTGGTGGTCATCGAGTTGCGACAGGCACTCGCGATGTTGTTCAGCGCCTGCTCCACCAGCTTGCGCGACGTGCCGATGTTCATGCGCATGTGGTTCTCGCCGCCCTTGCCGTACGACGCGCCCTGGTTGAGATGCACCTTGGCGGTCTTGACGAAGAAACGTTCCACCATCTGCTCCGGCGTCAATGCCGGCATGTTCGCCGGCTTCGTGCGGTTGTAGTCATCGGCCAGCTTCTTCGAATTGATCCGCTCGGCGACGGCGGTGACATCAAGCCACGTCAGGTACGTCCCCTCGGCACGGTGCACCTTGATCATCGGGATCTTGTCGTGGATGTAGCTGTTCACGAAGTCATGCGTGTCGCTGACGTAGGCATTGGCCTGGTTCAGCCACTCATCGCCTTCAGTAATCGCGGCGTGCTGCGCCAGGATGCCCAGCGTGTTCAGGTCCACGCGGTGGTGATACCGCATCCGCGCCATCAGTTCGGGATTGGTCGAGTGATACCACGCCACCTTGTGCGCCGCCAGGCCGAACGACTTGCTCGCGGCCTTGAAGGTGATGCTGTTGTCGACGACCGCCTTATTGGCCAGGCTCGCGAACGGCGTGTACTTCTGACCCTTGCTGACCCAGTCGCAGTGAATCTCGTCCGAGAGCAGGACGACGCGATGCTTGAGGCAGATCTCGCCGATGCGCAGCAGGTCTTCAGGGGACCAGCAGTTGCCGGTCGGGTTCTGCGGATTGCACAGAATGAAGCTGTGCGTGTCGATGCTGATGCGGCGCTCGAAGTCCTCGAAGTCCATCTGGAACTTGCCGTTGACGAACTTCAGCGGGCTCTCTTCGGCCTTGGTGTCCGACGCGGTGAGGTCGCTATAGAAGCCGTTATAGGTCGGCGTCTGCAACAGGACCTTGCTGCCGCGCGGTGAGAACGTCTTGAGGGCCGCGATCAGCGCGGGGTGCACGCCGTTCGACACCACAATGGTCTTCGGGTCGATCGCGAAGTTGTAGCGGCGCTTGCTCCACGCGGCGATCGCCTCCTGCGTGCGCGGCGTCCACGTGTCCATGTCGAGGTAGCCCCAGTTTTCGTGCTTGAGCCGATCAGTCAGGGCCTTGGTGATCGGGGGCGCAGCCTTGAAGTCGATGTCGGCGATGCCCATGCCAACCTGCACGCTGTCTTTGCCGTAGCGGTTGATCTGCTGGTCGAACTTGGTCGAATCAGTCCCGAAGCGGCTGTAGACCGTGTCGAAATCGAATTTACCGTTGGATTGTTCGAAAGCGCTTTCAGGTGTGGCGGCGAAGAGTGGTGCGGGATTTCCGGCGGCGGCGGCGCCGGCGATTGCGGTGAAACCGGCGTTGCGGAGGAACGCGCGGCGGTTCAATCCATTCGGCTGCGACATGGGTAACACCTCACGGCGCAGATAGTAGCACCGATCGGGGGGGCGTCAACCCCAACCCGACCGGCCGGTTAGGTGCGGGTGAACTAGGTCCCGCAGCTGAACATTTTCATCGTCAGATTGGGCTGGCTGCCCTGCCCGGACTGGATGGTGACGATGTTGCCGCGGTCATCCTCGACGCGCAGCTCAACGGTCATTCCGTACTCTTCGCCGTTGGCCGACGATCCCGCGCCGCCGCACGAGTCGTTCACCACGAATACGTTCGACGTGTTGGCCTGACGCACGATCTTGGAGACGGTGCCGTAGTTGTAGAACGCCGCCCAGGTGTAGGTAATGTTGTTGCCGGGCAGGTTGGTCGACGCGGTGAACGTGCACGGCGTCGTGCTGCTGCGGATCTGGCACTGGGTGGTGGTGTTCACCGAGCGGAAGCCGTCAACCAGCGTGAACGACACGGCGTAGGGCGAACCCGTCTGGCGCACGGTGAACGTGGCGCTCCCGGTCGACCATGTCGCGGTGATCTTGCCAACTCGATCCGCGTTGCCAAGATTGGCCGCCACGCTGTACGGAATGTTGAAGAAGCCGTTGCCCACGCGCTGATCGGCGGGGAACGTCAGCCACGACGAGTCGCTGCTCAGCGTGTACTCACAGGCGGTCGGGTTCGGACGAATCTCGAACGTTGAATTGAGCGCGCCCACGCCGGTCGTGACGGTGTCAGGCGTGATGCGGTAGCTGCAGGCGACGTAGCATGTCGCCGGCTCCGGCCCGCCGTCGATCATCGTGAACACCTTTGCCAGCGCGGTGGCGTGGTCGCAGCCCGAGGAGCGGTAGCGCAGGTACTGCTGGTACCAGATTGCCTGCCCTTCGAAGTCGACGAAGCTGTCGCGCAGGCCGCGTCCCATCTGCTGATACTTGGCGTCGAGCGACCGGTACATGTCGACTACGTCCGACCGCGTCCCGACCAAAAACTGCCCGGCCGCGACGGTCGCGCACACGGCAGCCACCGGTCCGCCGTCGATCTGTGACAGGACCCGCTGCGACGCGGTCGCGTGGTCACAGCCATTCGAGCGGTGGCGGACGTACTCCTGTATCCACACCACGACGCCTTCCAGGTCGACATAGGTCTGGGACGCCGAGCGCCCCAGGCCAACTTGATACTTGATGTCGAGCTGCCCGAAGAACTGGTAGGCGTCCTGTTGCGACGTGAACGTGTAGTTCATCGGCCGGGACACCCCTCCAATGGACGACGCGGCCGATGTCCCGGTGGTGGCTGCTGACGGCGCCGTCGGCGCCGCCGAGGCGGCACGCTCGTTGCCGCGCGAACAGGAAACGGTGACGGCCAGCACGATCGCAACGCCGGTCAGATATCGCATGATTGATGACTCCCGAGCACTGATGAGGCAGAGCACGGGACATCATAAGACAATCTGCAACGGCAGCGGGGCCGTTCCGTCACACCTTTGCACGCGGCGTGGTCGCCGCGCGCACGGCGTTACGACACGGCGCCGGGCACGGCGGTCGTCGGCGTCGAGAGCGAGGGCGGATCACTCGCCGGGAACGATTCCTCGGACGCTTCGTCCACGCGCGCGGAATCACTGCTCTCACCGGTGGGACGAAGCGTGCGCAAGTACGGTATCGCCACGGCGGCGAGTCCGGCACCGGCGACGATTCCCAGCATTCCCAGCATCAGGTTCTTTGAAGTTTTCATGCGCGCGACGGGTGCAGATCCCATGCCGATGCTCGAGTGTCCGCTGTCGCGCAGACATTGTTCACCGCACAGCGCGAACGCGCGAGCGTCGATCGGGATTTGCGAAGCGCCTGCGTGCGCGGCGCACCGGGCATTTGTTTTGCTGATGACATCAGCGGAGGCTCCTAATGTCACAGGACAACGATCAGAGAAACCGTCAGCAGCAGGGTGAAAGCCGCGAAGACCAGGCGACGCGCGAAAGCCGCAGCGATCGCTCGCCGGGTTCCGACCAGCAGGATCAGAGCAACCGCGCTCCACGCCAGAACTCCGAACTCGAAGACACGGACGAGATGGACGAGGATCGCGACGACGATGACCGCACCAGCGGCGGACAGAATCGCCGTAGCAACATCAGCTAAGTAAGGGAACGGGGATCAGGGATCGGGGATCGGGGGGATCCCTGACTCCCTGGTCCCTGGTCCCTGCCATTACTGAGGCTTCTTCGCGAACGGTCCGACTTCGGGCTGCCCTTGTGTGTTCGCGAGCGGACCAAGTTCCGCTGCCACTCCCCTCGCAATCGCCGCCGTCTCACTGCCAGCCTGAAAACAGCTGAAGTCTGGTCGATCGCGCCACGCGAATGG
>DATMJU010000579.1:0-10004 GCA_035553795.1 Vicinamibacterales bacterium | reverse complement strand
GTCGGCGTCTACGGCGTCGTCGCCTACCGCGTGCGGCAACGCGAGCGCGAGATCGGCATCCGCCTCGCCCTCGGCGCCCGGCCACAGAGCGTGGCCCAAGGAGTGGTCTCCCAAGGCGTGCAGTTCGCGATCGCCGGCATCGGCCTCGGATTGCCGGCCGCCTTCCTGCTGTCACGGGTAATGAGCAGCATGGTCTACGGCGTGACCACGCGCGATCCACTGACGTTCGTCGCGCTGCCGATCGTGATTGTGGCGATCACCATGCTCGCCTGTTACCTGCCAGCCCGCCGCGCGGCGCGGATCGATCCAGTGGCGGCGATCAAACAAGACTGAGCCACCGATTACGATCCACCGATGACCGTCGGGCTCCTGGAGCCGGACGGTCTCATCCGTGTCATCCGTGAAATCTGTGGACCACAAATCGGTGGACATATAATTCGCAGCAGAATGACTTCCAGAACGCTGCTCGCAACTGCCGCCGTCGCCCTGTTCATCCTGCAATCGCCACCCCCCACGATCAGCGCACAACAGGCAGCGCCGGCGCTGCAGCCAGAGCTGCCGTCGGGATGGATCGCAAAGACCACACAGTATGCGAATCGCGACATGGTGGCGGCGGCGAATCCGCTCGCGACCGAGGCGGGTTACGAGATTCTTGGCAAGGGCGGCTCCGCTGTCGATGCGGCCATCGCGGTGCAGCTGGTGCTCACGCTCGTCGAGCCGCAGTCTTCCGGCATCGGCGGCGGCGCGTTCCTGATGCACTACGACGGCAATGGCAAGTCGCTCGTCGCGTATGACGGCCGCGAGACCGCGCCGGCTGCGGCGACGCCCGACATGTTCATGGGTCCGGACAAGAAGCCGCTCGACATCCGCACGGCGATCGTTGGCGGCCTGTCGGTCGGCACGCCGGGCGTGATGCGGCTACTCGAGCGCGCGCACGCCAGGCACGGCAAGCTGCCGTGGGCGACGCTGTTCCGGCGCGCGATCGATCTGGCCGAGAAAGGCTTCATCATCTCCCCGCGACTCGAGACGCTGATCGCCGGCACGGCGAAGACCCTGTGCCAGCAGCCGGTGGCAGCCGCGTACTACCTCAAGCCTGGATGCGAGCCAAGGCGCGCCGGTGAAACGCTGAAGAACCCCGAGTTCGCTGCGACCCTGCGAACGCTCGCGAAGAACGGCGCCTCCGCCTTCTACACCGGCGAGATCGCCGACGCGATCGTCAAGGCCGTGCACAGCCACGCCACCAACCCCGGCCGCCTGTCACTCGAGGATTTAAAGAGCTACGCGGTGAAGGAGCGGCAGCCGGTCTGCGGCACGTATCGAGGACTGAGAATCTGCGGCATGCCGCCGCCCAACTCCGGCACGATCGCCGTGCTGCAGACGCTCGGCATTCTCGAGCATCACCCGGTTGCGAGCTTCGCGCCCAACTCGGCCGATGCCGTGCACCTGGTGACCGAGGCCTATCGCCTCGCCTACGCCGATCGCAACAAGTACGTCGGCGACGCCGACTTCGTGAACGTGCCGGTGGCCGGCATGCTTGACGCCGCCTACCTGAAGCAGCGCTCGACGCTGATCAACATGGACCGCACGATGGGGGCGGCCACACCGGGCACGCCCGCCGGCGCGGAACCGCGCGGGATGGATGACTCGCCGGAACTGCCCTCGACCAGCCACATCTCGATCATCGATCGCTTCGGCAACGCGATCGCCATGACCACCACGATCGAGAGCGCCTTCGGCAGCATGCAGATGACCAAGGGCTTCATGCTCAACAACCAGCTCACCGACTTCTCGCTGAGCCCGGCTGATGCGCAGGGCAATCCGGTCGCCAACCGCGTCGAGGCCGGCAAGCGTCCGCGCAGCTCCATGTCGCCCGTGGTGATCTTCGGCCCCAACAACACCGTCGAGGGCGTCATCGGCTCGCCGGGCGGCAGCAACATCATTCAGTACGTCACCAAGACGGTGCTTGGCTTGGTGGACTGGAAGCTCGACATCCAGAAGGCCATCGACCTGCCGAACTTCGGCGCACAAGCGAGCGCGACCACGGAACTCGAGAAAGGCACGCCGCTGTCGCAGTTGCAGGACGCGCTCAAGGCTCGCGGCCACAACCCCGTCGTCATCGACATCAACAGCGGCCTGCAGGGCATTGTCTTCAACGGTCTCCGCGACGGAAAGCCTGGACTGTTCTCGCGGGACCCGGCGAAGGGCCGCTGGGCCGGTGGCGCCGATCCGCGGCGGGAAGGCATCGCCAAGGGGCATCGTTAGTCCCCTCGTTCGTCCCGAACATCCGATAGAATCTGCGCCGGAGGCCTCTCAATGATCCGGCGCGTTTTCCTCGCATCGATCGCCACGCTGGCGATCGCCTCACTCACGCTCGAAGCCGGCTCGGTGCCGCAGCGTGCCCGCCTCGGGATGGTGATCACGCAGAGCGACATCGCGTCGCAAATTGGTTTCAAGGTCATTCAAGGCGGCGGCAATGCCATTGACGCAGCGGTGGCAACCGCCTTCGCGATGGCCGTGACGCACCCCACTGCCGGCAACATCGGCGGCGGCGGCTTCATCGTGTTCCGGCCGGCCAGCGGCGAGCCGGTGTCATACGACTTCCGCGAAGTCGGGCCCGCGCGCTCCTCTCCGGAGATGTGGTTGAAGGACGGCAAGTACGACTTCGACACCCACCACAACAGCCACCTGTCGGTTGGCGTGCCCGGCACCGTTGCCGGGTTGCACATGGCCTGGAAGGAACAGGGTTCCAAGCCGTGGAAGGAGCTCGTGCAGCCCGCCATCGTGCTCGCCCGTGATGGCTTCGAGGTCACGCATGGCCTCGCGCGATCGCTGGCCGGCGTGCTCGATGACTTCCAGAAGTACCCGGCGTCGCTCGCGCAGTTTTCGAAGAACGGCAAGCCCTACGAAGCCGGCGACATCCTCAAGCAGCCTGACCTGGCCAAGACGCTGACCCGCATTGCCGACCAGGGTCCGGCCGGCTTCTACGAAGGCGAGACGGCGGCGCTGATCGAGAAAGAAATGAAGGCCAACGGCGGCTTGATCACGATGGCCGACCTGAAGGCCTACCAGGCGAAGAAGCGCGGTGTCGTGAAGGGCACGTATCGCGGCTACGAGATCATCGGCATGCCCCCGCCGAGCTCCGGCGGCATGGCGGTCGTGCAGATGCTCAACGTGCTCGAGGGCTACGACCTCAAGGCCAACGGCTACGGTTCCGCCAAGAACATCCACCTCATAGCCGAATCCATGCGCCGCGCCTTCGCGGACCGCGCGCGCTACATCGGCGATCCGGACTTCGAGAAGGATATTCCGCTGCAGATGCTGATCTCGAAGGACTATGCGGCGCGCCAGCGCAAGTCGATCAATCCCGACAAGGCGTCCAAGTCCTCCACGACTTCCTTCGAGTTCACGTCGGAGTCGCCAGAGACCACGCATCTGTCGATCGTCGACGCCAAGCGCAACGCGGTATCGCTTACCTACACGCTCGAATACGGCTACGGCTCACGCATTGTCGTGCCCGGTGCCGGCTTCCTGTTGAACAACGAAATGGGCGACTTCAACGCCGCGCCCGGACTCACCGACGAACGCGGCCTCATCGGCACCACGCCCAACCTCGCGCGGCCGGGCAAGCGCATGCTGTCGAGCATGTCGCCCACCATCATCGCGAAGGATGGACAGTTGTTCATGATTACCGGCACGCCAGGCGGCCGGACGATCATCAACTCCGTGCTGACGACGATCCTGAACGTGATTGATTTCGGGATGAATGCGCAGGAAGCGGTGGACGCGGGCCGCATGCATCACCAGTGGCTGCCCGATCGCCTGAGCGTCGAGCGCTTCGGCTTCTCCGCCGACACGATCGCGATGTTGAAGGCGATGGGCCACACCGTCACCGAAGGCGGCAACCAGGGCGCCGCGCAGGTGATCGTCTTCAACCAGAAAGACAACATGCTGGAGGGCGGCGTCGACCGTCGTCCTGCTGACGGCGGGGCCGCAGGCAAGTAGCAAGTAGCAAGTAGCAAGTAGCAAGTAGCAAGTGGCAAGTGGCAAGGAAGTCCCTTGCTACTTGCTGCGTCGAAAGAGTCGTTTCGATTCTCCTCGAATCACAATCCCGGCGCGTGACACGCGACGTACCATGTGTCACCCCCGGATGCACGACGATCTCGATCGCCTTCTCCTCGGCTCGATCGGCGAGGAAGCTGCGGCACTCGCACACGCCATGAACCGCAGCCGCCTCTCAAGCGGCGAACGCCTGTCTCACTACCGCATCATCGAGGCCATCGGTGAAGGCGGCATGGGCACGGTCTACATGGCGCACGACGAGAAGCTGCAGCGCGTCGTGGCGATCAAGGTCCTGCATGCCACGCACGGCCCCGACCACGAATTGAGCGCCCGGCTCGAACAGGAAGCCCGCGCGGCATCGGCGCTCGATCACCCGTCGATTTGCACCGTGCACGACTTCGACGAGCAGGACGGCCGCCGGTTCATCGTGATGGAGCACTTGACCGGCGAGACGCTTCGCGACCGCGCAGCCAACGGGCTGCCGGAGGCGGAAGCAATCAGGATCGCCTCCGCGGTGGCCTCCGCCCTGCAAGCGGCGCACGCGCGGCAGATCGTCCACTGCGACATCAAGCCGGCCAACATCTTCCTCACCCACCGTGGTGATGTTAAGGTGCTCGACTTCGGAATATCGAGGCCGGGATCCAACAGCCCAGGCACCGGCGGTTCGAGCCGCTCGAGCGCGGCGGGGACGCGCGACTTCATGTCGCCGGAGCAGGCGCGTGGCGAAGCGGTCGACGAGCGGACGGACGTGTACGCACTGGGCGCGGTGCTCAAGAACATCGTCCGCCAGCCCAGCGCGCGGCTGGCGCGCGTGATCGCGCGCATGACCGACGCCGATCGTGGCACACGCTACCAGACGATTCGCGAGGCGCGAGCCGCCCTTGCCGCCGTCAGCTCGTATCGAGGCCGCCGCCGGTGGATCGCAGCCGCGCTCGCCGTCCTGGTCGTCGCCGGCTCCTGGGCGTGGCTGGCCACGCGGACGCCGATCCTCGCGGAGCGCGACTGGATTCTGGTGTCGCAGGTCGAGAATCGCACCGGCGATCCGGTGTTCAACGACGTCCTCGGCGAAGTGGTGTCGACGCAACTGTCGCAGTCGCCGTACTTGATGGTCTTCCCCGACACGCGCATTGCGGAACAGCTCCAGCTGATGCGCCGGCCGGCCGACCAGCCGCTGACGCCGGAGGTCGCGCGCGAAATGTGCGAGCGCGTCGGCATCAAGGCGTTCATCGCCGGATCGATCGTCGCGTTGGGCTCGCAGTTCGTGATCCACCTCGAGGTGCGTGACGCGCGCACCGGCAACTACCTCGCTCGCGAGCAGGCCGAAGCCGACAATCATGCTGGAGTGCTGCGCGCGGTTGGCCGTGCGTCCACGTCGATTCGCAGGACGCTCGGCGAGTCGATGCAGTCGATCGAGCGCTTTGACGTCCCCGCCGAAACGGCGACCACGGGCTCACTCGAAGCGTTGCGGGCGTACCGCCTCGGCCAGGATCAGATGCGGGCGGGTACGGCCGCGTCGAAGCAGGCCGTCCCGTTCTTCATGCGGGCGATCGAACTCGATCCGGCATTCTCCATGGCCTACGCGCGACTCGGCGTCGCCTACGCCAACCTGCGCGAGAACCGGCGCTCCGAGGACGCGGCGCGCCTCGCCTTCCAATACCGGGAACGCGTCAGCGAGCGCGAACGCTACGAGATCGAGACGCGCTACTACGACAACGTCTCAGGCGAAATGTCGAAAGCCATTGACGCGGTGAACATGTGGGCGAGCGCCTACCCCGCCGACCCGCGCCCGTTCAACACGCTCTCGGCGTACTTCAAGAACCTCGGGCGGCTCGAACAGGCCGTCGAGGCCGGCGAAACGGCGCTGACACTTTCGCCCACATCGAGCGTTTACCGATCGAACCTGGTCGGGGCGTACTTCCGCCTGAGCCAGTTCGACCGCGCCCGCGCCATCGCGGAGGAGTCGGTTCGCGACGGCCTCGACAACTCCACCACGCACCGGTTCCTTCACCAGATCGCATGGCTCACCGGCGATGCCGCGATGGAGGCCCGCGAGGAGGCCTGGCGCGCCAGCCGCACGTCCGACTACGCGCACGTGGAGTACCGGGCGTCGATCGCGGGCGCCACCGGCCGGCTGCGCGAGGCGCGCACGCTGTATCGCGAGGCGATCTCGCTCGCGATGCAGCAGGGATTGACGGACCGTGCCGCCGAGTACCGCATGCGCTGGGCGTGGCTGGAATGGCTGCTGGGCCACGATCGGGACGCGATCGCCGCCGCGGCGCCGGTGCTGGGCGAAGATGTCGGCCGCCTGCTCCGGGCGGACGCGGCCCTCGTGCTCGCGGCATCAGGCGATGGCCGCCACACTGCGGAACTCGATCGCCTCGCCGCGGCGTTCCCAGAGGACGAGAACATCGCGCGGCTGTGGACGCCGATGGCCCAGGCGGCGGGCAGCCTGCGCGCCGGCCAGGCCGGCAGCGCCATCGACAAGTTGAGGTTGCTCGATGGATACGATCGCGGCGACCACGCACTGATGCGGCCGTCATACTTCATGGGCCTCGCGCAGGCCGCGGCGGGCGACGCATCACAGGCCCAGCGGTCGTTCCAGCGGATTGCCGACAACACCGGGGTCGTGGCCACCAGCGCGATGCGCGCGCTGGCCCACCTGCAGCTGGCGCGAGCGTGGGCTCGCGCGGGCGACCGAGCGGCCGCGCGCCGGTCGTACGAGCGCCTCTTCGAACTCTGGAAAGATGCCGACGCCGATCTGGCGATCCTGAAAGCGGCGCGGCGCGAGTTCGCCGCGACCGGATCGTAGGCCTAGAGGCGCAGGTCCGCGCGCAGCCATTCCTTGGCGGCGCTGAGATCACGGTTCACGGTCGCCAGCGACACGCCGAGCACCTCAGACAGTTCCTGCTGCGTCAGCCCGCCGAAATAGCGCATCTCGAGAATCTCGCTCTTGCGCGGATCGATCTGCCGCAGCCGTTCCAGGGCATCGTCGAGCACTTCGAGATCGAGCGGGAGCGCCGGGGCGATGACGTCCGCCTCCGGCTCGAGTTCGACACGCACCAGGTCGCCGCCGCGCTTGTCTCGCTTGCGGCTGCGCGCGTGATCGACGAGGATCCGCCGCATGGCTCGCGCCGCCACCGCGAAAAAATGACTGCGATCGCTCCAGCCGATCTCCATGTCCACGAGTGACAGGTAGGCCTCGTGCACCAGGGCGGTGTGCTGCAGTGTGTGATCGGAGCGCTCGGCCGCCATCTGGCGCCGCGCAATGCGGCGCAGCTCACCGTAGACGATGGGCATCAGCGCATCGAGCGCGTTGACGTCGCCGCCCTTCCAGCGATGCAGCAACATCGTCACCGTGTGTCGATCGGCAGGCTCGCTGGCGGCATCCAAGCACCGCCATTCTATCTACGAGCACGGCCCTCAGGCCAGTGATCGATGGCTACTCGCCGGACCGATTGACGTACTCGAAGCCGAATCGCCCCTTGACGCACAGGTTTCCGCGCGTGACCTCGTTGTCGAGGGGCGACATCACCTTGACGATTTTCTGATCCTGCACGTGCACGGACAGCGTGCAGCCGACGCCACAGTACGGGCAGATGGTGTCGGTGACGGTTTGCGCTTCCGGACGCCACTCCCCTGCCTCTCGCAGGTCGAACTCGGGCTTGGCCATCAGCGCGCCGGTCGGGCACACCTGGATGCAATTGCCGCAGTACACGCACGCCGAGTCCGGCAGCGGCACGTCGAGTTCGGTCGAGATGTGCGCGTCGAACCCCCGGCCGGCCACGGCAATGGCGAACGTGTTTTGCGCATCGGTGCCGCACGCCTCGACGCATTTGTAGCAGAGCACGCACTTGCTGTAGTCGCGGATGTAGAGGTCGTTGTCGATCTTGACCGGTTGCTCCACGGTCTCGCCTTTGCCGAACCGGTTGGGATCGGCGCCGTACTCCTTGAACATCGGCTCCAACGTGGGCGCGGTCGACAGGTCCACGGATGAGGCGAGCAGTTCGAGGACCAGCTTTCTCGACAGATCGACGCGCGGCGAACGCGTCTTCACCGCCATCCCCTTCTCGACCTGCCGCGAGCACGCCGGCGCCAGCACGCGCGCGCCTTCGACTTCGACCACGCAGACACGGCAGGCGTTCACCGGGGTCAGCGTTTCGAGATAGCACAACGTGGGGATCTCAATGCCGAGCGTCTTGCACGCATCGATGATCGTCGTGCCCGCCGGCACATCGATCGCGCGGCCATCGATGGTCAACGACACCATCGGCTTCGCGATCGGCGCCGGGGCCGAAGGCTCGACGCTGGATCGCGGAGGCAGTCGGAACCAAAGCGGTTCAGGGTTCATGCATTCCTCCGAAGGCCCGGGATGTTGGCGAAGGCCGAGTCGATTGCGGAGGACGCGGTCTGACCCAATCCGCAGATCGAGGCGTCTTTCATGGCCTGGCTCAAGTCCAGGGCCACAGATGGCTCCGAACGCTCAGACTTCTTCAACAACTCTAGTTGACGCACCGTACCGACCCGGCAGGGCACGCATTGCCCGCAGGACTCGTGCTTGAAGAATTCCGCGATTCGCACGAGCGTGTCATGGAGATCCGCGGTCTCGTCGAAGACCATGATCACGCCGGAGCCAAGCGTCGCATTTGCGGCGCGCGCCCCTTCGAACGACAGCGGCATGTCCAGCGCGGACGGTCCGACGAATGTTCCAGCGGCACCACCCAGCAGCACAGCCTGCAGCGCGCGGCTGTTGGCGACGCCGCCCGCCAACGCGATCGCCTCTCGCAGCGTGCGGCCGCATTCGATTTCGTAGAGGCCCGGCTTCGCGACATGCCCTGACAGGCAGAACAGGCGCGTGCCGGTCGAGCCTGCCGTTCCGGTCTTCGCCCACACCGCGCCGCCCTCGTTGACGATGTCGAGCACGTTGGCGAGCGTTTCGACGTTGTTGACGACGGTCGGCTTGCCGAACAGGCCGAACTGCGCCGGGAATGGCGGCTTCGATCGCGGCTCGCCGCGCTTGCCCTCGATCGAGTTGAACAGCGCTGTCTCTTCGCCGCAGATGTACGCGCCGCCGCCGCGGCGAATCTCGATGTCAAACGCGTAGCCCGAACGCATCACATTGGGGCCAAGCATTCCCCCGGCCAACGCCTGGGCAATCGCGTTGGCAATGGCCCGCTCGGCCTCCGGGTATTCGCCACGGATGTAGATGAAACCGCGCTCGCTGCCGGTCGCAAACCCACAGATCGTCATGGCCTCGACGATCGCGAAAGGATCGAGTTCCATCAGTACGCGATCCTTGAACGTGCCGGGCTCGGACTCATCGGCGTTGCAGACCACGTAGTGAGGCTTCACCGACTCGCGGGCCACCGACTCCCACTTGCGCCCGGTCGGGAACGCCGCGCCACCGCGTCCCATCAGCTTCGCGGCGCTTACTTCGGCGATGACGCGATCGGCGCCCATCTCGAACGCCTTCGCCAGCGCGGCATACCCGCCATGCTTCCGATAGTCGTCGAGGCTCGCGGGGTCGACGCGGCCGGCGCGGCGCAAGAGACGACCGGCGCCCAGGGTTCCAAGAGTGCCAGGTGTTCCAGCGGCCAGGTTCTGGCGGGGTTCCAAGGGTGCGATGCACTCGCGTTGGACCTCTACGCCGGCCTTGGTGATGAGTGCCGCAGATCCCCTGTCGCATTGTCCGAGGCAAGGAGATCGCTTGACCGCGAAGCCTTGCTGTTCGAGTGCCGCAATCCGGCCATCGACGTCATTGAGGCGGCAGGCAATGTCGTCGCAGACGTGTGCCGCATTCGCCGGCATCGGGTCGGTTGCCAGCAGGTGATAGAACGTGACGACGCCCCAGGCTTCCGCGGGAGGCACCGACAATCGTCGGCAGATGTAGTTGAGCGCGCCGTGGCTGATCCAGCCAAGCGCGTCCTGGACAGCGTGAAATACCGGGA
>DATMJU010000578.1:0-5641 GCA_035553795.1 Vicinamibacterales bacterium | reverse complement strand
CTCGAATGCCATTCGCGCCGCCGGCGCGAGGGCGGCGAGCGCTCCCCCGATCGCCAGCGTGATGCCCAAGGCGATCAGCAGTTCGATCAGCGTGAAGCCGCGCGATCCCTGATCCCCGATCCCCGATCCCTGATCCCTGCTCACGGCTGCCTCGCGCGAATCGTCGAGAGACATGCGTCTGCAGACGATGCGTCCCGTTCGCCGGCGGGTGCCGCAAAGACGCACACCTCGATGGTGATGGCGTCGGAAGAATCCTCAAGACGCGCGATTCGCCATCGCCTGACGAACGCGGCGCCGTCCGCCTCCTCTTGTGTCTCACCGCTTGAATCGAGCCACTCGAAACAAGAGTCTGTATTTTCGTTGAGCGATCGGTCCGGCGAGGGTTCCAGACCTGGTGCGGTCTCGGCGTTACCGTTCGGGTCGAAACCGAACGTGAGACCCTGGAGTGACTCGAGCTTGTTCTGCGCAGCGAGCAGCGCTACCCCAGTAGCGGTGCTCTTCCTCGCGAGCTGACTGCCGAGAACAAACAGCTGCGCGACGCCGGCGAGAGCGGTGACCAGGATGCCGGTCGCGACAAGGGTTTCGAACAGCGTGAATCCACGAGCGGACGATGGGGATGCCATGCCCCGTCCGGTGCAAGCGCGCTGCCCCGCACTTAGTTCGACGGAGATCGGGAATTCCCGTGGAATTCCCCACGGATCCGATTGGCACACGATGTGTCGCGATCAATTCCTGCGACGCTGTCCCTCGACTGACGCAGCACTAACTGCGCTGCGAAGGCTTCCTATTACTTGGCGAGCGGCAAGCGCACACGGAAGTGGGCGCCGCCTTCGGGGCGGTTCGTAGCGGTGATCAACCCGTTGTGCGAAACGATCACCTTCTGGACGATCGCCAGGCCCAAGCCGGTCCCGCTGGCCTTCGTCGTGGCGAACGGCTGAAACAGCTTCCCGAGATACTCATGGGTAAAGCCGGGGCCGTTGTCTTCGATGACGACCTGCGCCGCATCGTGTGTCTGGTCTCCGCGCACGTAGATGCGCGGCGGCATGCCGGTGCTCGCGCACGCTTCGAGGCTGTTGCGAAACAAATTGCCAAACGCCCGCCGCAGCAGCACATCGTCGCCATCAACGATCGGGAAATTGCCCTCGATCGTGACGCCCTCGGCCGCGCCAGGCACGTCTTCAATCGCGCGCGTAATGACGGTTCTCAAGTCCACCGGGGCGAGCGTGATCTGCTCCGGCCGGGCGAAGCGAAGGAAGTTCGTCACTACTTCACCGAGCGACGTCGTCTCGGCGCGAATGCCCTCGACGCAGGTGGCCGCCTGCGGCGGCAGCGTCGCCGGATCGAGCAGCTTGCCGTAGCCGTGAATGGTGGCGAGGCCGTTCCTGAATTCGTGCGCCAGGCCGGCGGTGAGCTCGCCCAATCGAGCAAGCGCTTCCTTCAGTCGCAACTGTTCTTCGAGCTCGACGACCGCGGTGAGATCGGTAAAGAGACACACCGCCGCCTGCAACGCCCCGTCGGCGCCGACAATAGGCGACACCGTCACGCCGAGGTGACGTGTACGGTCACCGCCAATGGTGATGGTGCGTCGAACGATCGGCGACGATCCCTCCAGCGCCTCGGCGATCAGGTCCGAGAGCGCCGACGAAGACGTGAGCGCGTCGCGAAACGGCTTCCCCGCACCGCCATCAGCAAGCCCGAGGATGCGCCGCGCCGCCGGGTTGATCGCCTGGACCGTGCCGGCCTTGTTCACCACCACGAGACCGGATGTGAGTCCTTCGACGATCTGATCCGCCAGCGCTTCCGAGGCTTCCGCGCGCGCTGTCATGGCGCGCTCCTGCTGCTTCAACTTTGTCAGGGCGTCCTGGAGGGCCATCGCCAACATCGCGCTCTCGCCGCCAGACTCGCGCTTCGCACCGCGGCCGCTCGCCACCTTGACGGCCTTCATCGTGACGACGATGAACAGGATGATGATGGCGATCAGGACCGCGATCAGCCCCATGCTCGCGAAGTTGAGGGTGTCGCCCATCTAGAAGAAGCCCGCGTACCACGCGATGAACGGCTCGCCGACAAACATCGCCACCAGCGTGCCGAGCGCGAGGAAGGTGCCAAACGGCAAGGCGTACTTCATGCCGCCGCGCTGAAACGACATCATGGCGACGCCGATGAACGCGCCGGAGAAGGACGCGAAGACCAGGGTCACCAGCACCGCTTTCCACCCGAGGAAGGCGCCGACCATCGCGAGCATCTTCACGTCGCCCATGCCCATGCCCTCTTCACGCCGCCACAGGTAATACGCCGCGGCAATGCCGTAGAGGATGCCACCGCCAAGCAACGCGCCGATGATGGCGTCGCGCAACCCAGGAGGCGCCACGGTGCTGAAGATCAGCCCGATGGCTATCCCCGGCAGCGTGATCGTGTTCGGCAGGATCTGGTGTTCGAGGTCGATACCAAACAGCACGATCAGGATGCAGACCAGGATCAGCCGCGCAAACAGCAGCGGGCCAATTGGCGTGGTCCACGCAACCAGCGCGAACAGCAGCGCTGTCACAAGTTCGACGACGGGATACTGCCAGGACACGCTGGCGCCGCACTTGCGGCAACGCCCCCGCAACGCCACCCAGCCCAAGATCGGAATGTTGTCGAACCAGCGCAGTGAGTAGCCGCACGCTCGACAGCGCGACGGCGGAGACACCAGCGACTGGCCAAGCGGCAGCCGGTAGATGACGACGTTCAGGAAGCTGCCGATGATGGCGCCGAACAGCGCGGCAAGCGCAACGATCGGCATCGCGTCCCCAATCACTGTGGAGCCTCGGTCCGGCGCGGATCGAACGGCAGCGGCCACAGCGTCGATTTCCGCGACACTTCGATGCGGCCGACCTTGGGATCGAACACAAACGGCACTCCGGTGGGATCCGCCGGCACACGCGCCAACCGCTCCGCCGACGCCAGTTCCTGCCACGACCGTGGGATGCGGCGTTCACGATCGACGAAACGCTGCAGGATCGGCGTGAGCTCGGCGATCGCATCCATCGCGTCAAGCTGCAACAAACGATGCTCGGCCTGGGCCTTGATGTAGGACATGTCCGAATTGAGCAATTGCGTCCAGAGGTGGCGTGCCGTCGCCCGGTCGCCGCCGGACGCGAGAGTCGTCGCGGCTAGCGGGCGCAGCCACTCGGGAGCGTTCGGCTGGTTCGCCCCCTTGAGGAACCATTCCGCAGCCTTGGGATAATCCCGCAGCCACCAGTAATAGACGAACCCGATGTCGTGAAAATACTCCCACCGCTGATAGTCACGCTCGATCCCACGCTGCAGCAGCCGCACCGCGAGATCGGGCCGGGCCGGCCCACGTGGATAGGCCTCCGTCAGAAAGATCGCGCCAAATCGATACGCGACCCGAAAGTGCGGATCGAGCGTGGTCACCAGGTCCAGGAGCGGATACAGCAGGTCGTAGTTCATCTGCTGTTGTTCGGCAGTGCGCTTTCCGCCGTAATACACGACCGCCCGAATCCAGTAGACGTCCGCGACGAGGTTGTCGAACCCGAGCGCGAGGCGCTGCAACAACGGCCCTGACTGCACCCACAGCAGCGGATTCTCTGGCTGATACGGCGTCCAGCCACGGTCGCGAACGACCTGCACGCTCACCGATACCGTCATCAGCAGCGCGACCGCCGCGAGCAGCGGCGCCACCGCCGGGCGTGCTTGCCCACCGTAGCCCTGGCGGAGTTCCGTCACTTGAAGTCTCGGCGCCTGAAGATGGCAATCGCGGCAGTCAGGAGAGCGCCGGAATAGATCACTGCGTACAGCAGCGTCAGCAGCACGTGACGGGCACTCACCGGGAGTCCGTGGACGACCTCTGCCTTCACATCAAACGGCGCGAGGTTGGGCAGCAGGTAATACAACCCGCGGGCAATGGCGACGATGGGAGCGGAATCCACGACCGCGCCGAAGTTTCGCAGGTCGGTATTGAAGTGCCCCGCCAGCCACAACCCCAGCGTGAGCAGCGTGGCCAGCAGCGGGCTGGAGAACGTCGAGAAGAACAGCGCGATCGCGGTAACCAGGGCCAGTTCCGCGACGATCAGCACCACCGCGATCAGCAAGCGCGGATCCATCGCCGGCGCCGGCCACGAGGCGCGCACGGTCGGCGCGGAGACGTACTGCATGTAGGCCAGCACAGCGTAGTAGGCCACCGTCATCACGCCCAGGTTGATGATCAACGTCGCGACCAGGCCGGTGTACTTGCCGATGATGAACTGCGTGCGCGAGACCGGCTTGGTGAGGAGTCCGAAGATGCTCTTGCGTTCGACTTCTTTCGACACGAGGCCGATGCCGAGGAACACGGCAATCAGCAGCCCGAAGATCGACAGCGCCGCCAGGCCGAGATCCTTGACGATCTTCATGTCCTGCCCTGCCGTGAGCTGGCTGATCAGGTAGGACGCCGCCATCAACAGGATGGCGAAGATCACCATCGAGTACGGCACCCGGTCGCGCACTGACTCGCGAAACACCGCGCCGGCGACCAGCCTAATCGCGCGCATGCTCAGGAGATCCCCGTCTCGCGCGGCGCAGCGGAGTTGACCTGGCGGATGAAGAAGTCTTCCAGCGTGTCGCGCACCGGGTGCAGTGAGATCACGCGCGCGCCGCCGCGCGCGAGGTCGATCAGGATCCGTTCCGGCGCGACCTCCGCGGGGACGTCGATCATGTACTGGCCATCGGCAATGGCCGTGATCGAACGCACCTGCCCCTCGAGGGTGGCGCGCAGTGCTTCCGAGACGTTGGCCGCAACCAGGTCCCATCCCTTCAGCTCGAACGCCACCATCTCGTGAAGCGCGCCGCTGGCCACGAGCCTGCCCTGCGCCATGATCGCCACGCGGCTGCACAACGCCTCGGCATCCGACAGGATGTGCGAGCTGAAGAACACCGTGCAGCCTCGCTGTTTCAATCGCAGGATCAGGTCGCGCACCTGGCGGCGGCCAATTGGATCGAGGCCTGACATCGGCTCATCGAGAAACACCACTTCGGGATCGTTGATGAGCGCCTGCGCCAGCCCAACGCGCTGGAGCATGCCCTTCGAATAGCCGCGCAGCCGCATCCGGCGTTCCGCGCCGATGCCAACTTCGTCCAGCACTCGCGCGACGCGGGCGGTGACGTCAGCGCCGCTGTAGTCAAAGAGCTTTGCGAAGTACGCGAGGACCTCTTCAGCCGTCAGGTAGTCGTAGAAATACGGATTCTCGGCGAGGAAGCTGATGCGCTGGCGCACGCCCACATCGCCAACGGGCTTGCCGAGAATGCGAGCCGCGCCGCTGGTGGGATAGATCAACTGCATCAGCAGCTTGAGCGTGGTGCTCTTACCCGCTCCGTTCGGGCCCAGGAAGCCAAAGACTTCGCCGGGCTCGACGGAAAGCGTCAGCGCGTCAAGCGCGCGATACGGCCGCGGCCGCCAGAAGCCAACGAGGAAGTCCTTGGAGAGTCCTTCCGTTTCGATCGCGGCCGGCATACAGCCCTATTTGCCGCCGCTGACCCGCTTGAGCTCCCAGGCGAGCGCGTGATCGAAGAACTCCGCGCGAAGACCGGGAAGCTGCATGCCGTTCACGAAGAACGTCGGCGTGCCGCCGATCTTGAGCTGCTGCCCCTGCGCGATGTC
>DATMJU010000577.1:0-2938 GCA_035553795.1 Vicinamibacterales bacterium | reverse complement strand
GACATCGCGGTCGGTCAGTGCGGAACGTTCGGTATGCGATTACGTGACCAAAGCGTTCGAGAGCTTCACGCTTGAAGCGACCTGGCAGGGTGCCGAAGAAGAGGTCAAGACGGCGCGAACCGCAGCGGCCGCCGCGACATCGCTGTCGGGCGGCAAGCAGGATCAGGTGGTCAACGACGTGATGGGCCTGCAGAAGGTGGACAACCTCGGAGACGAGGCGTACTTCAGCCGTCGCACGGTGTCGTACGTCCGCAAGGGCGACGTGCTGCTTGGCTTCCAGAACGCCGGATTGAACGATCCTGGCGCGCGCGAACGCTGGGAGGCGCTGGCTCGCGCCGCGTTGGCGAAACTCTAGCCGCCGATCGTTTTGCCGTCCAGTCGCCATGGAACTCTCTGCGGGACCCGCCGATCTTCGCGACATCCTTCCGTGGCGCGCGACGTACCTCCTGGAGATGAACTGCCAGGTCGTGCATGACTCGTTTCACACCCGATCAGGCTGGAGCGAGGAGTATCAGCTGTTCGTGGATGGCACGCCCGCAGGCTACGGCTCGGTGGTCGTGGCCGGTCCGTGGGCCGGGACGCCGACGATCTACGAATTCTTCGTCGTGCCGGACTATCGAGGTCACGCCTTCAAGTTATTCGAAGCCTTGATGGGGGCGAGCGGCGCCGCGAGGATCAACGGCCAGACCAACGACCCGATGATCACGGTGATGCTGCATACGTTCGCTCATGAGATCACCAGCGAGTCGATCCTCTTCCACGACCGGTTGACGACGGCGATGCAACCGGCCGGGGCCCGCTTCCGGACAGCAGCGGAAGCAGACGATTTAGGCGTGTCACAGGATCAATTGCAGTGGCATGGCGTGGTGGAAGTTGACGGGACGATCGCGGCGACCGGGGGGATCCTGTTTCACTACAACCGGCCCTACGGCGACATCTACATGGAGGTGACCGACGCGTTCCGGCGGCGAGGTCTGGGGGCGTTCATCGTGCAGGAGCTCAAGCGCGTCTGCTACGAGGGCGGCAGCGTACCGTCGGCTCGCTGTCGTCCTGACAACGCCGCCTCGCGCTTGACGCTGCAGCGCGCAGGATTTGTCCCGTGTGGCAACATTCTTAACGGCGTCATTCGCAGGTAGTTCCACCGTTCCGTTCTGTAAGATGGAGGCGATATGACCATCTCTAGAGCATTGGCGACGCTGCTGTTCTGCCTGATCCTGGCGGGGGCGGCGCAGGCCCAGTCCGCCGAATCCGAGATCCGCGCGCTCGTTGCCGCGCAAGCGACGGCATGGAATGCCGGTGACGCCGTGGCATACGCCAAAGATGTATCCGCCGACGTGTCCTTCACCAACCTGTTCGGGATGGTCATGTACGGCGAAGCCGCATTCGTGGAGCGGCACACGCAGATCCTGTCCACGTTCTATAAAGGCACGACGAAGCGCCATAACGTTCGCCGCATCCGGTTTGTGACGCCGGATGTCGCACTCGTCGACATCGACAACGAGGTGCATGGCGTAAAGGCGATGCCGCCCGGCATTGCAGTGCCGCCAGACGGGATCATCAGGACACAATTGATGGAAGTGTTCGTTCGTCGTAATGGCCGCTGGTACCTCGAAGCGTTTCACAACGTCGATACCAAGCCATCCGCAAAATAGCATGACCCTGCTGCGCACGCTCGCCGTCGTCCTTCTTGGTGCCGGAGCAATCGCCGCGCTTGGAACGCAGACATCCGTGACGCCCCTGCCAGACAACGTGCGGGCGCACGTGAAGGACGACCGCTTCCAGGTCGTCTCAACACTCCGAGGCCTGCCGCTCGGAGTTCGCGATCAACTCAGTAGCTTGTTCGGCGGCCCGTATCTCGATATCGCCGACCCGGGCGCTGCGTTCCGGGCGCCGGGCGTCAGCGACCCAAATCTGCCGTCGCGGCGACTCGCAGCCGCCGCCTGCTCCATGGATCACTGCATCGTCTACTACGAGAAGGGCGGTAGTGCTCAGACGTGGCACGCGGCCGTGCTGCACTGGACGCCGGAGGCCACGACGCTCGAGTGGGGCGGCAGCGCGCCAGGCGCCCTTGCGACGTTTGAGGCCGTGCAGAATGCCATCCTGACCGGCGCCGTGAAGGGCGCGAGCGCCCACTCCTGGTAGCCGCCACGACTTTCCCCTGATGAAAGGCCGGCAATGAGCGAACAGGGTTGGCGCGACTTCCTCTCCGCTGACGGTGTGGACGACTGGGTGGTATTGCACGGCGGACCCACCGCGGTCTTTCGCGTCAGTTCGCTGCGTGCGGCGGCGAGTCTTGCCGAGGTGATTGCGAAGGTGCCTGGAGTCACCGCCAGCGGTGTGGTGCTAACGCTTGCGGGCGGGCGCGTCACGGTGCGGCTGACCCGCGACCTATGGAACATCGAGGGGGAACACATCGACCTGGCGCGCAAGGTGTCCGCTGTTGCACGGCAATTCGGATCCACCGCCGACCGCAGCGCCGCACAAGAAGTGCAGGTCGCCATTGCGGCGAAGCCTGGCGCGATTGATCCTGGCTTTTGGAGCGCCGTGCTCGGATACCGCCGGATGGCGGAGGACAACGCCGTCGATCCGCTTGCACACGGCTCGACGGTGTGGCTACAGGAGCTCGATCCGGCCAAACCGCTGCAGCACGCGATGCATATCGATGTGTCGGTCGCG
The DNA here is from genome assembly GCA_035553795.1 of Vicinamibacterales bacterium. Classification (GTDB taxonomy): domain Bacteria; phylum Acidobacteriota; class Vicinamibacteria; order Vicinamibacterales; family UBA2999; genus 12-FULL-67-14b. The sequence continues at coordinate 262 of DATMJU010000577.1, read as the reverse complement.
CGAGAGCACGTCGCCGGCCGGCTCGAAGCCGCCATCGCCGCCGGCGGACGCATCGTCGACGCGTCGCATGCGCCACGCCATTGGACCGTGGCCGACCGCGCGGGCAACCGCGTGTGCATCTGCGCGTGGCCAGACGGTGCTGAAGGCTCTGCGCCCTGACCGCGCGAGCAGGGGCCGCGCTCTTGCTGGCAGTCTTCAACGATGATCAGCCGCCACTTCGCCGGGGACAACGTAGAGACCGCCGTCGTCCCCCAGGCGGTAC
>DATMJU010000576.1:0-5338 GCA_035553795.1 Vicinamibacterales bacterium | reverse complement strand
GATCGATCGCTGACGATCGCCAAGGCACTGGCGTACGGCGCGATCGGCGTCCAAGCCTTGGCACTTGCGTTCCTTGGCGATCGGCCGGACGGAAGCCCCGAGGCGCAGGCGCGCACGGCGCTGCAGCTTCCGCTTGGTTCGATACTGCTGGTACTGATTGGACTCGGTGTCGCCATCTACGGGCTGACGCAGCTGAAGATGGCGTGGACCGCCGAGTTCGACGAGGACATCGACACAAGTCTCGCGCGCCGCGAAGCAAGCTGGATCCTGCCGCTAGGCCGTATCGGCACCGGCGCCCGCGCCGTGGTGTTGGTGTTGATGGGGGTGGCGCTCTTGCGTGCGGGTGTCAGCGAGCGCCCGACTGATGCTGATGGGTATCGCGAGATCCTGCTGACGATCTCCTCGATCAATCCGTGGCTGCTGGCGGCAATGGGGGCGGGGCTGCTTTGCTTTGGCCTCTACCAGCTGTGCCACGCGCGCTACGCGAAGCTCGCGCTCCCCAAATAGCGCTAACGAAGCGCGCTGTCCGGTTCCCGATGAGGTAGGATGCGGTTGCTGAGGCCAACGTGAAAGTGCTGCTTCTCGCCGTTACGTTGTCGCTGTTTCAGAATCCGGCCGGCGTGCCTGCCGAGTCCGCACCCCTCGCGCAATTCAGTGCGGAAATCGAAACCTACATGGCGATTCGGTTGGGCCTGCTGAATGAGGTCTCGGGACCGCAATCGAATTCAACGGCGGTGCAGTTGAATCAGGCCAGTGATGCACTGTCGGCCGCAATCCGCCGCCGCCGCCCGAACGCGAAGCCGGGCATGCTCTTCACCCCCGAAGTCGCGGAAGCACTCACGCGGCGCCTGAATGAGGCGGTACGTCGCGAGAACCTCGCGCCAGTGCTCGCCCGCATAGACGATGAGGATCCCGGCACTGGCAAGCCGTCTATCTATCAGCGCTTCCCCGCCGGGGCGCAATTGGCGACGATGCCGCCGGCACTGCTCGCGGTGCTGCCGACCCTTCCGAAAGAGCTCGAATACCGCATCGTCGGCACGTATCTCGTGCTGCGAGACGTCGACGCCGCGCTGGTGCTCGATTTCATTCCCGGAGCGGTGCCGCGGAAATAGAATGCCTCAACCTATGAGGCACCTGCTCATTCTCGCGTTCGTGTTCGCAGGCGCTGGGTCGGTCTCGGCACAGCCCAAACCGGACGAGTCCGTCCGGCCGTTTACGATTCGGATCCCGGACGCGACGCTCAAGGACCTCAAGGCGCGGCTGTCGATCGCGCGGATCCCGGAGCCGCTGCAGGGTGACGGCTGGACGCATGGGACGGACGTCGCTTATCTCCGTCAGTTGGTCGCCTACTGGCGCGACAAGTTCGACTGGCGCGCGCAGGAACGAAGGCTGAATCAGCTCGAGCAATTCACGACCACCATCGACGGACTCGCTGTTCACTTCGTGCATCGTCGATCGAAGCACGCCAATGCGCTGCCGCTATTGATCACGCATGGGTGGCCGGGCTCGTTCGTGGAGTTCATGAAGATCATCGGGCCGCTCACCGATCCGGAAGCGCACGGCGGCACGGCGGCCGATGCCTTTCACGTGGTCATGCCGTCGATCCCCGGCTTTGCCTTCTCGCAGGCGCCGAAGGAAGCGGGCTACGATCCGGCGCGCATCGCCGCGCTCGAGGCAAAGCTAATGGCGCGCCTTGGCTACACGCGTTATGGCGTCCAAGGTGGCGACTGGGGCTCAATCATCAGCACGCAGATCGCGCTCATCGACGCACCGCACGTCGCGGGCCTGCACCTCAACATGTGTTTCGGCGCAGCGCCTGCGGGCACCGACCCCAATGCGGGCCTCACCGATAAGGAACGAGAGCGCGTTCGAGCGCGCCAGGTCTTCCAGAACGAGGAGACCGGTTATCAGCAGATCCAGGGCACAAAGCCGCAGACGTTGGGCATCGCGCTGAACGACTCCCCGACTGGCCTCGCCGCGTGGATCGTCGAGAAGTTCAAGACGTGGTGTGACTGCGACGGCAATCCGGAGAACATCTTCACGAAAGACGAACTGCTCACCAACATCACGCTGTATTGGGTGACGCAGACCGCGGCCTCCTCAGCCCGCATCTACTACGAGAGCCGCCACGCCGCGCCGAACCCCAATGCCGGCCGCCGCATCGAGGTCCCGACCGCGTGCGCGGATTTCCCGAAGGAGATCATCTGGTCGCCGCGGAAGTGGCTGGAGGGCCGCTACAACATCGTCCGGTGGACGGAGATGCCGAAAGGTGGGCATTTCGCGGCGTTCGAGCAGCCGCAACTGCTGGTCGATGACGTGAGAGCGTTCTTCAGGGATCTGCGCCAGAAATAGAAAAGGCACGGAAGCCATTTGGCCTCCGTGCCTCTGTGTCTCTGTCGCTACGTCCGTCGTTATTCGACTTCCGTAATCCCGCGGGCTTCGGCTTCATCTGGCTCCACGAGATATTCCATCTCGCGATCCAGCTCCAGCTCGTCGTCGCTCGGCTGCTGCACCGGCGGCGGCGGTGGCGGTTCGTCCGCCGGAATCTGCACGTGCCGGTACCACCAGAAGCCCGTGCCGGCGGGAATCAAGCGTCCCATCGTCACGTTTTCCTTCAGGCCGCGCAGGTAGTCGATCTTGCCGGAGATCGCCGCTTCCGTGAGGACGCGGGTGGTCTCCTGGAACGAGGCCGCCGAGATGAACGATTCGGTCGACAGCGACGCCTTGGTGATACCGAGCAGCAGCGGCTGCGCGGTGGCCGGGCGGCCGCCGTTGCCGATGACGCGCTCGTTCTCTTCCATGAAGCGGAACTTGTCCACCTGCTCGTCGACGAGGAATTCGGTGTCGCCGACGTCCTCGACGCGGACCCAACGCATCATCTGGCGAGTGATCACCTCGATGTGCTTGTCGTTGATGTTCACGCCCTGCAGGCGGTAGACCTCCTGGATTTCGTTCACCAGGTACTTCTGCAGTTCCTTCTCACCGAGCACGTGGAGAATGTCGTGCGGGTTCGAGGGGCCGTCCATGAGCGGGTCGCCCGCGCGGACGCGGTCGCCTTCCTGGACGTTGACGTGCACACCACGCGGGATGCTGTACTCGCGCGGCTCGCCGTTCGGGTCGTCCGGCACGATCAGGATCTTGCGCTGACCCTTCACGACGCCGCCGTACTTGACGTTGCCGTCGATCTCGCTGATGACCGCGGGATCCTTCGGCTTGCGCGCTTCGAACAATTCGACCACGCGCGGCAGACCGCCCGTGATGTCCTTGGTCTTCGTCGTCTCGCGAGGAATCTTCGCGAGCACGTCGCCGGCGTTCACCGTGTCGCCATCGTTCACCATCAGGTGGGCGCTGACCGGCATGATGTAGCGGCGGATGGTGTTGCCGTTGGCGGCCTTGATCTCGACCGTCGGCTGCTTCTTCTCATCCGGCGAGTCGACCACGATCAAGCGCGACAGACCCGTGACTTCGTCGAGGTCTTCCTGGACCGTGACGCCGTCGATGATGTCCTTGAACTTGATCTGGCCCGGTTCCTCCGTGAGGATCGAGAACGTGTACGGATCCCATTCGACGAGGATCTGGCCGTTCTCGACAGCCTGGCCGTCCTTGACCTTGAGGCGCGCGCCGTAGACCACCTGGTAGCGCTCGCGGTCGCGGCCCTTGTCGTCCTGCACCACGATGAAGCCGTTGCGGTTCATGACGATCGAGTCCGATCCGCCCTGCGCGTTCGGGCGCTCGACGAACTGGACGTTGTCGTAACGGGCAATGCCCTTGTGCTTCGAATCGAGCGTGCTCTGATCCGAAATGCGTGACGCCGTGCCGCCGATGTGGAACGTGCGCATCGTCAGCTGCGTGCCGGGCTCGCCGATCGACTGCGCGGCAACGACGCCGACAGCCAGGCCGAGCTCGACCAGCAAGCCGGTCGACAGGTCACGTCCGTAGCAGCGCTTGCAGACGCCGCGGCGTGACGCGCAGGTCAGCACCGAGCGGATCTTCACCTTCTCGATGCCGGCATCCTGCACCTGGGCCGCGAGCTCTTCGTCGATCTCCTGGTTGAAGTCGAGAATCACGCCGCCCTTGATCGGGTCCATGATCTTCTCGAGCGACACGCGGCCGATGATGCGGTCGCGCAGCGGCTCGATGACTTCGCCGGATTCCACGATGGCGCGGGCCTCGATGCCGTCGAGCGTGCCGCAATCGTGATCGGAGACGATCACGTCCTGCGCCACGTCAACGAGACGACGCGTCAGGTAGCCCGAGTCGGCGGTCTTCAGCGCCGTATCGGCCAGACCCTTGCGCGCGCCGTGCGTCGAGATGAAGTACTGGAGCACCGTCAGCCCTTCGCGGAAGTTCGACGTGATCGGCGTCTCGATGATCTCCCCCGACGGCTTCGCCATCAGGCCGCGCATGCCGGCCAGCTGCCGGATCTGCTGCTTCGAGCCTCGCGCGCCGGAGTCCGCCATGATGTAGACGGGGTTGAAGTTGCGCCCCGCCCGATCGAGCTCCTCCATCTCGGCGAACATCTCGTCGGCGATCTTCTCCGTGACGTCCGACCAGACGGCGATGACCTTGTTGTAGCGCTCGCCGTTGGTGATCGCCCCTTCGAGGTACTGCCCTTCGACCTTGATGACCTCGTCGCGGGCGCGCTCCACCAGCGCGTGCTTCTCCTGCGGGATGATCAGGTCGTCGATGCCGATCGACAGGCCCGACCGCGTCGCGTACGTGAAGCCGAGGTTCTTCAGGCTGTCGAGCATCTCGACCGTGCGCTCGAGGCCGTAGTGCAGGTGGCAGTACTGCACGACCTGCTGGAGCCCCTTCTTCTTGAGCAGCCCGTTCACGAACGGCATCACGGAGGGGAGCGAGGAGTTGAACAGCACGCGCCCGACGGTGGTGTTGATGATCTTGTTCGTGACCTCCTGCACCTCCGCCTGCAGGACGGCCTGATCGTCGCGCGCGACGGTCAGGTCCATGAGGCGCCCCGTGTAGCGCAGCCGGATCGGCGTCAGCGTCTCGAGCTCCCCCGCCTCGAGCGCGATGATCACGTCCTCGGCGTTGCCGAACACGCGCCCCTCGCCCCTGGCGCCATGGCGCGCCTTGGTCAGGTAGTAGCAGCCGAGCACGATGTCCTGCGACGGCACCGCGATCGGCGTGCCGTTCGCGGGCGACAGGATGTTCTTCGACGACATCATCAGCTCGGTCGCTTCGATCTGCGCTTCCGGCGACAGCGGAATGTGCACCGCCATCTGGTCGCCGTCGAAGTCCGCATTGAACGCGGTGCAGACGAGCGGATGAATGCGGATGGCCTTGCCCTCGACCAGCACCGGCTCGAACGCCTGGATGC
>DATMJU010000575.1:0-4472 GCA_035553795.1 Vicinamibacterales bacterium | reverse complement strand
ATGGTGAAGGGCGTGCTCTACACCGTGACGTCGCTGGGGCAGATTGCAGCGATCAATCCCGCGACAGGGCAAACGCTGTGGTCGCTCGATCCAGGCAGCTGGAAGACAGGCCGCCCCGGCAACCTGGGCTTCGTGCACCGCGGCATTGCGTTCTGGAGCGACGGCAAGATTGATCGCCTTCTCCTTGGCACCAACGACGCCTACTTGATCTCGGTGGATGCGAAGACCGGCGCCCTCGACAAGACGTTCGGCACCGAGGGCCGCGTCGACCTGATGGGCAATCTCGCACACGCCGTGCGCGCGACGAACTACTCGGTCAGCGCGGCACCGGTCGTGGTCAGGGACGTGATCATCGTCGGGTCGAGCATCCACGACGGCCCGACGCACAAGGAATGGCCGCGCGGCGACGTGAACGGCTTCGACGTGCGCACCGGCAAGAAGCTGTGGACCATCCACTCGGTTCCGCAGAAGGGCGAGTTCGGCAACGAAACGTGGGGCGATGATTCGTGGACCTACACGGGCAGCACCAACGTGTGGACGAACATGTCCACCGACGAGGAGCTGGGTCACGTTTACCTGCCGTTCGGCACGCCGACGGATGACTTCTATGGCGGCCACCGTCCCGGCAACAACCTGTTCGCCGAAACGATCCTCGCGGTCGACGCGAAGACCGGCAAGCGCGTGTGGCACTTCCAGGGGGTGCATCACGGAATCTGGGACTACGACTTCCCGGCCGCGCCAATCCTGGTGGACCTCACCGTGAACGGCAAGCCGATCAAGGCGCTCGCGCAGGTCAGCAAGCAGGGATTCACTTACGTGCTCGATCGACGGACCGGCGCGCCGGTGTGGCCGATCGAAGAGCGGCCCGTTCCGCAGTCAACGGTGCCTGGTGAACGCACCTCTCCGACGCAACCGTTCCCGACCAAGCCGCCTGCGTACGAGCGGCAGGGCGTGACCGAAAACGATCTGATCGACTTCACCCCCGAGTTGAAAGCCGCGGCCCTTGAAGTGTTCAAGCAGTTCGAGACCGGTCCGCTGTTCACCCCGCCGTCAGAGAAGGGCACGATCGTGAATCCAGGCTGGGCGGGCGGGGCGAACTGGGCCGGCGCCGCGTTCGATCCGGAAACGCAGACGCTCTACGTGCCATCGATGACGAGCCCGATCGTCGTGCAGCTGGTGAAGCCGAATGCGGAACGCAGCAACCTTCTCTACATGCGCGGTGGAACGCAGATGCCGCCGATGCTCGATGGCTTGCCGCTGTTGAAACCGCCGTACGGACGCGTCACGGCAATCGATCTGAGGAAGGGTGATACGAAGTGGGTCGCGCCGATCGGCGATGGTCCCCGCAATCATCCGCTGCTGAAGGACCTGAAGCTTCCGGCGCTCGGCGCGCCGATTCGCAACGCCGCGCTGGTGACGAAGAGCCTGTTGTTCGTCGCCATGGGATCGGGCAACCTCGGCGGCGGCCGCAATCTTCCAGTGGGTGGACGCCCGCTCAGCAAGGTCGAGATTGAGCCGACCAAGTTCCGCGTCTACGATAAGGCCACCGGCGCGCCGCTCTGGGAAGTGGACGCGCCCGGCCGTCCGCTCGCATCGCCAATGACATACATGCACCAGGGCAAGCAGTACATCGTCGTTGCTGCCGGTGGCGGCACCAACGCGGAGTTGGTGGCGTACGCGCTGGGATCGTAAGGGTCTTGGGTCTTGGGGAATGAACATGCGTAGGATTTTGTTACTCGCGATTGGCCTGTTGGCCTATTGGCCCGTTGGCCTCGTGCACGCGCAAGCTCTCCCCAGCCTGAGCTCGCTGCAGGTGCGCTATAGCGCGCAGAAGAACGCCGCGAAGCCGGAAGGAGAGCTCAAGGCGCAGCTCGATGAGGTGGACAAGACGCTGGCAGATGCCAGGCGCTCCGGCAACACCAGCGAGGTGCGACGGCAGCTCGCCAAGGGCATGGCGCTGCTCAACAAGCAGGTGTGGACCCCGCAGCTTGATTACCGCGCGTCGCTGGTGCTGCGCAGTGAACGCACGGTGATTGATTCATCGGCGCCGTACTCACTTCGTCTCGAACAGATCTACCGGCCGGCGATCGACCTGACACCGGCGCTCACGACGAAGGTGTCGATCAGGAAGCGCGTGCCCGCGTCACGCACACCGCAGGCGGCGGCTGAAGCCGCGGCGCAAGCATGGCGAGAGCTGGCGACCTTCGACGGGGTCAGCCGCGATCTGCGAGAGTCGCCGCTGCCGATGGAATTGGATTTGACGACGGTGGAAGACGGCGCGATGCAGATCCAGGCTGAAGTGTTTGACGGCGCCGCTTCGCTCGGCGCCGCCACGCTTGGCGTCTTCGTTCACAAGGGGCTCGATGCGCGGCTGAGCGCGCTCGAAGCCGCGGCAAAGTCCCTGACGCCGTCCGTTCGCGATGTCGTGCTGTTTCCCGGCGACTACATCAAGAATGTGAACCGCGGCCGCATCGAGCTGGCCGACTTCGCGGTCGCGACCGAGATCGCCAAGGCCGAGGCCATCGCCGCCGAGTCAAAGGGCGGCAAGGATCCATTCAAGGGAAAGACCGGCGACTTCGAGCGCCACTATCTGCTGCAGGGCGCGAATGAGATCATGCCGTATCGCGTCTACGTGCCGAAAAGTTACGCGGCCGCGAAGCCCACGCCACTCGTCATCGCGCTCCATGGTCTTGGCGGGAACGAAGATGGATTCTTCGACAACTACAGCCGCCTCCCTCCGCAGCTCGCAGAGCAACACGGCTTCCTGCTCGCATCGCCGCTCGGCTTCCGCCGTGACGGTTTCTATGGCTCAGGATTGATGGGGGGCAGCGATGCCGCAGCACGCCGGCGCGGCGAGTACAGCGAGAAGGACGTGCTCGAAGTGCTGCGGCTGATGAAGGCGGCATACAACGTCGATGATTCGCGCATCTACTTGATCGGCCACTCCATGGGCGCGATTGGCACGTGGTCGCTGGCCGCGAAGTATCCGCAAACGTGGGCGGCGCTGGTGGCGTTCGCGGGCACCGGCGCGCCGTCGCTGGCCGACAACATGAAAGCGATCCCGCAGTTTGTTGTTCACGGGGACGCGGATGACACGGTGAACGTCTCCGGCTCGCGCAACATGGTCGGCGCATTGAAGAAACTGAACGCCAACGTGACGTACGTCGAAGTGGCCGGCGGCGGCCACTCGGATGTCGTGGTGCCGAACCTTCCGAAGGCGTTCGAGTTCCTCGCTGGGCAGAGAAGGAAGTAGCAAGTAGCAAGTAGCAAGTAGCAAGTAGCAAGAGGCCGGACGTAACAGCGTTGTGAAAGAGCTCCTCGCACGACTCACGCCGTCAGCACGCATCACCGTACTCACCGGCGCGGGCGTTTCCGCCGCCAGCGGCGTGCCGACGTTTCGCGGCTCCGATGGGCTGTGGAAGAACTTCAGGCCTGAAGCGCTCGCGACCGCCGAAGCGTTCGGGCGCGACCCGGCGCTGGTGTGGGAGTGGTACGCGTGGCGGCGATTCCGCATCGCGGCCTGCGAGCCGAACGCCGCGCACGCCGTGCTGGCGGACTGGAGCAGGCGCTTCCCGAACTTCAAGTTGATCACCCAGAACGTGGACGGCCTGCATGAACGCGCCGCCGCCTCCGCCAAGGCTTCGGCGCGCCAGGGGCACGCGAACGACGTCATTCGCCTGCACGGCTCGATCTGGGAGGTGTCGTGCTGGCAGGGATGCTCGAAGTCCCCGAGGCGGTGGCGTGACGAGACCGTGACCTTTGCAAACCTGCCCCCGCACTGTCCGTACTGCGGCGGGCTGCTTCGTCCCGGCGTGGTCTGGTTCGGCGAAACGCTCGAAACCGACGTCGTCACGGAAGCGATGCGGGCGATGTCGTGCGACGTGTTCATGACGATCGGCACGTCGGCGGTGGTCTACCCGGCGGCGGGATTCGTCGAACAGGCGCGGCGTCAGGGGGCATTTACCGTCGAGATCAACCCGGAGGCCACGCCCGCCACGAGCACGGTGAACCTCGTCCTGACGGGTGGTGCCGAAGTGGTATTGCCGGAGCTGGCGGCGAGCCTATAATTCAGGGATCAGGGATCAGGGATCGGGGATCTGTTCATGACGCTCAGACAGTCACTCGCGGGAGCGCTCGTCATCGGCGCCGCTGTTGCTGGATATCAGTTGCTGCGTCCCGAGGTGGTCGAGACGCGCCATGTCCCGATCACCACGAAGATCGTCTTCAACCGCGAGATCGCGCAGATCTTCCAGAAGAAATGCTTCCAGTGCCATACCGACGGCAACGTCTCGGTGCCGCTGACCACATACAAGGAAGCGCGCCCGTGGGCGGTGGCAATCAAGGAAGAAATTCTCGAGCGCCGCATGCCGCCCTGGGGAGCGGCGTCCGGGTACGGCCACTTCTCGAATGACATGAGCCTCACCGGCCGCGAGATCAGCCTGATCCTCTCGTGGGCCGATGGCGGCGCGCCA
>DATMJU010000574.1:0-2737 GCA_035553795.1 Vicinamibacterales bacterium | reverse complement strand
CCTGGCGACATCACGGCTCTTTGGATGGGCGGCTCGCTCGACCTTCTACGGCTTCTTCGAGCGCGATCGCCTGAGGGACGATACCGGCGACAACGTGATTGCCGTGTCGGATCGCCAGGGCATCAGCGTGGATCAGCGCTGGCGTCCGAAGGGCTTCCAGGTCGTCTACGGCTATCGCTTCGAACGCAACCACACGTTCGACCCGGACCCCGGCAGCGATCCGTTCCCGCTCGACTCGGTGGCGAACCTCGCGAAGTTGAGCACCGCTGTCGTGTTCGATGGCCGCGACGATCCAATCAACTCGCGCAAGGGCTTCTTCAGCGCCGTGTCGTTCGACCAGGCCGCCTTGTACCTCGGGTCCGACTCCAGCAACCGCAAGCTGCTGTTCCAGCAGTTCGTGTTCGTGCCCGTGAAGAGGCTGGTCTTTGCGTCGAGGGCCCAGATTGGCTTCGCGTTCGGGCGCGATCCGCTGACGTTCACGGATCGATTCCGCGCCGGCGGCGCAACCAGCGTGCGTGGCTACGGCGAAGAGGGCATCGGCCCGCGCAACGGCGACCTGCCCGCCGGTGGCAACCGGCTCGTCATCCTGAACCAGGAAGTGCGGTTCCCGCTCTACCGATGGGCGAACGGCGTGATGTTCATCGACGCGGGAAATCTGCTGGCGAAGGGCGTGCCCTGGGACGGGCTGAAGGTGGGCTACGGAGTGGGTCTGCGCTTCGATACGCCGGTCGGCCTGATCCGCGGCGACGTCGGCTTCCCGGCGAACTCGCTGTCAACGACGACCGGCCGAAGTACCAGGTGGTACTTCGGGTTTGGGCACATCTTCTAGTAAGCAGTAGGCAGACATACCGCCCACTGCTTACTTGATCGTGCGCAGGATCGCCGCCACCGCCGACCGCTCGGGCGCGTCGGGCGCGAGGCGCAGGAACGCGTCGAAGTGCTCTGCGGTCTTCGGCAACTGGCGCTGACGCTGATAGGCCTGCGCGGCGTAGTAATGCGCGTAGGCGAAGTCAGGCTTCAGTTGCACGGCCTTCGTGAAGCCCGCCACCGCGGTGCCCCAGTCCTGCGCCTTCGCGGCCGAGAGGCCGAGCTGGTAGTGGGCAAATGGGTTGCCTTCTTCCGCTTCGATAGCACGGCGAGCCAGCTCAACGGCGCGGCCGGCATCGTTGGCGATCAGCGCTTCGCCGGATTCACCGATGAGGCGCCAAGACGGTTGGTCGCTGGCGCGCAGACGGGTCATTTCCCCGTTGGCGCGGTCGGTTCGCTCGAGCTTCACAAACGCCTGTGCGGCGAGATAGGTCGACGCCGGATCGCCATCGCGAGCCGCCTCGACCGCCTGCTCGTAGGCGCCGGATTGGAATAGCCGCTGCACTTCAGGCTTCTGCGCCTCAACGGTTGAGGCAAACAGGCCCAAAAGCAGCAATGCGGCAGAAGCCTCGGTAAACCGCGTGGTCAGGGAAGTGTGCATAGCCATATATACTTAGACGTCCTGGAGTCCGCGTAGTTTCCCGCCTCAGCAGTAGCTAAATAGTCAGGTAAGAATGTCTGATCAACGACTGAAAATCGCCGTATTCATCGACTTCGACAACGTCGAAATCGGCGTCAAGACCACCCTCAACCTCCAATTTGATATCGGCGCGGTCCTCGAAGCGATCAAGGAACGCGGTGAAGTGATCACCAAGGTCGCCTACGGCGACTGGAAGCGATCCGGCGAGCACGGCCGCGCGATGGCGCAGCATGCCGTCCGCATGGTGCAGCGCGTGATGACGCCGGGCGGCGACAAGAACGGCGCCGACATCAATCTCGCGCTCGACGCGCTCGAGATGGCGTTCACGCACTCGCACATCAACGCCTTCGTGATCGTCGGCGGCGACAGCGACTTCATCACGCTGGTCGAGAAGCTCAAGCAGTACGACCGCAAGGTGTTCGTGGTCGGCGGCCGCGCCTTCACCAGCCAGGTGATGCAGAAGAACTGCACCGAGTTCATCGCCTACGAGAACGTGGTGCCCGAGCGCGAACGCGCCGGCCGCCAGCCCAAGCAGGCCAACAGGCCCACAGGCCAGCAGGCCAGCACGAATACGCAGCCGATCGAAAGCTCGGTGGCGCTGGTGAAGCGCGCGCTCAAGGTGCTCACCGATCGCGAAGTCACGCCGCAGCTCGGATTGCTCAAGAGCACGCTGCTGCAGCTCGACTCGTCGTTTTCAGAGCGCGATTACGGCGTGGCCTCGTTCCGCGAGTTCGCCGACAAGCTCGCGAAGCACGGACTAGTGTCGCTGAAACACCAGGGCCGCAGCACGCTGGTTGAGTTGCCGGAGAACGCCGGCGGCGACGGATCGGCCGCGGTGCACGTGGAGGCCGCTCCGATCAGGGCCGCCGAGTCAGAGCCCGAAACGCTGACCGAGATTCTCGAGCAGCCGGACTCGCTCCCCACCCAGAACTCGCCGCTCCCCACTTCGGAAGCCTCTTTGGGTGATGGCGTGGCGCTGGTGCGCCGGGTGCTCGCGGAGGCGAAGACGCAGCCGCGTTGGCCGATGTATCCGCGGCAGTTCAAGCAGTTCCTCCGCAATGCGCAACCGGATTTCGATGAGAAGAAGTACGGCTCGATTGCCGACTTGATGCGCGCGTGCCAGAAGGATGGCTTGCTGCGCCTCGAACGCGATCGCCAGGGCGCATTGCGCGTGTTTGCCGGCGGCTCGCCACGCGCGTCGGTGCCACACGGCTGGGGCACGTCCATGCG
>DATMJU010000573.1:0-2171 GCA_035553795.1 Vicinamibacterales bacterium | reverse complement strand
CGAGACGAGCCGCCAGCGTGGATCCGGTCATCGCCCTGCGTTCGGAGTAGTCCCTTCCCCGACGCCTTCGAGCGCAGCGTCGTTTCGCGATGGTGCAACTCTTGCACAACGGCCGGTATGGCTCGAGGCAACTGGCCCCACATCCGTCACCATCGCGGACGACTCGGCGCCGCGGCCGCCCTGCTGGCGACGGTCCTTGCCGCCTGCAGCGGATCGCCGACGGCGCCTTCGGCCGTCGCGGAACTCACGGAGCGCGTATCGACCGCGCACTTCGACTTCGCGTGGTCCCGCGGAGACTCCGTAGACACCGTCTGGCAGGAAGCCTTTCATGAGTGGGCGACGCGCGAGCTGGATGTCACCATCACGCGGCGAATTTCCTACAGCAAGTACCTGTCGCCCGGCCACATGCTGGAGTTGCACTACGGCCCCGGCAACGTCAACGCGTGGGCCGACCCCAACCTGTTTACGCTTCACACCATCTGGGCGTTCGATAATCACGAGGTGATCCACCTCTACGCGTCGACGTTTGGGCAGGCCACGTCGGTGCTCAACGAGGGACTGGCGGTGGCCTATCAGGTCGACCCGGTGCGGAACGACATGACGCCGCGATGGAACAACCGCCACGTGCATGACGTCGCGGCCAGCCTGCGGCGGCAGGGCCGTCTGGTCCCCCTCGGGGAGATGCTGACGATCGACCAGTTTCGCGCCCTCGACAGCCAGATCGCCTACCCGGTTGCCGGGTCGTTCGTGCGCTTCCTCCTGGACCACCACGGCGGCGTGGCCCCCATCAAGCGGCTGTTCGGCCTGTCAGCCCAGCGGGATGCCCCGGAAACTACACGGTCGAACATCGCATCGGTATACGAAAAGCCTCTGGAAGCCCTCGAACAGGACTGGCTCGCGCTGCTCGATCGCCGCTAGAACCTGGGCGGGATATTTCCCTGTCGTAGTGCGGGATTTCTCACAGCGGACTGGGTTCGGGGCTGATCTCAATCTCTCGAGCATCGCCGCCACGGTCGGTAATGCGAATCGCAATCGCGCCGCTGATTCGCCGGGACAGTCGCTCCGGCCACTCGACCGCGACCACTCCTTTGTCGGCGAGATCCTGATCGAGGCCGATCTCGTCCAGGTCCGCGCGGTCGAGGCGATACAGGTCGACGTGAATCAGCGGCAAGCGTCCACCCCGATACTCATGAACGAGCGTGAACGTCGGGCTGCTCACTTCACCTGGATCGACGCCTAAACCTTCCGCCAGGCCCCGCACGAACGCCGTCTTGCCGGCGCCCAGATCGCCCTCGAGCAGCAGCACCGCTCCGGCACGAAGACCAGCGGCCATGCTCTTCGCGATCTCGAGCGTCTCGGATTCCGAACCTGATACGTGTACCAAGAGAATCGGTGGATCTTAATCGGTGGCTTTGGTGGCCACGCGCCGGCGGGCGGTGACCTCGAGGATCGCGTCGCCGACGTGATCGACGAGATCGGAGGCCGTCATCGACACTTCCCCGCTATCCGCATCAGCCAACTCACCCGCCGCGCCATGCAGATAGACCGCGACCTTGCAGGCGGCTTCGGCGTCGAGGAGCTGCGCGAGCCACGCCGCAAGCATGCCGGCGAGCACATCGCCGGTGCCCCCCGTGGCCATCCCGGGACACCCGGTGGGATTCACGAACACCTTCTCGTCAGGCGTGACGATCAGCGTGCGGTAGCCCTTCAACACCACATAGAGTTGATGGCGCCTGGCGAAATCCGACGCGATTCCGATGCGATCGGCCTGGAGGTCCTCGACGGTGCATCCGACCAGTCGCGCCATTTCACCGGGATGCGGCGTGATGATCAGGTCGCGGCCTTCGCGCCCAAGCAGCAGCGCGGGCTCATCGGCGAACGCGTTCAGCGCATCCGCATCGAGGACGAGCGGGCCTTCCCACTTATCGATCAACTCGCGGACGAACGTGGTCACGCCCTCTCCACGCCCAAGGCCCGGGCCTGCGACCAGCACGTCGGCGTCGAAGTCGAGCACCGCATCGATCGCGGAATAGTGAACGGTGCCTTCAGGCGTCTCGTCCAGGCTTTCGGTCATGTACTCGACCGCGTGCGCGGCAATGGTCGGCTGACACGACTTCGGCGACGCCACCGTGACGAGTCCCGCGCCCGCGCGCATCGCGCCCTGTGCGCAC
>DATMJU010000572.1:0-6291 GCA_035553795.1 Vicinamibacterales bacterium | reverse complement strand
CGCTTCTCGCTGAACGTCTCTGGGGCGAAGACGGTGTTTCCGAAAGAGATCACGCCTCCTGCGCCGGTAAAGGGCAGCGTGTGGACCGAGGTGCGTGTCAACCGCACTCCAGGGCGCTACGACGAATTCAACCAGCCGCACTCCAACATCCACGTGGAGGCTGCGAAGAATGAGAAATATTCGGGCGGCCGATTCGTGCGAGATGACAAGTCCGAGATGCTGATCATCTACGGACACGAGAAGAACATGCCGCCGCTGGATCCAAACGACAAGGGCCACTTCCACGCTGAAAGCGCGGAGATGTGGCTGGTGTTTTCAGGGAAGATTCGCTACTCGTTCGAAGGGCAGCAGCCCTTCATCGCCAGCGAAGGCGATGTCGTCTATGTGCCGGCCAATACCTGGCACGCGACGCGGTTCATCGGCGACAACGCGTGCCGCCTTTCGATCACCGAGTACGTCGGCAACGCTCTTCTGTTGCCGACGCAATAGGGTCGTGGGTCCTGGGTCTCGCTACCGATCGTTCAGTCGCACGGTGCGGACGATGCGATCGAAGGCCGGGCCGTAGGCGCCGATTTCGCGATCGGGCACGACGGTCAGCAGGTAGAAGAGATCGCCGTTGCGCAGCAGCGTGGTGTGCACTTCGACGCGTTCCATGCCGCCGAGTGCCGAACGACCTTCGAGCGGCGTGACGATCGCCCGGCGGCCAGACAACTGGAACAGCTCCTCGCGGCCCGCGAGGCGCATCCCCTCGTTGCCGCGGATGAAGCTTTCGATCAGTGCCTGCGTCGCCGCCTCGAGGTTGTTCGACGTAGCGCGCGCGACGCCCAGCTCCACGCCGTGCGTCAGCGTGCTCTGACCGTTGTAGTCGCCGTAGGCGTTCTGCGGCACGTACTTGATCGAGTTGTTCGACGTCACCGGCTGCCAGTTGGCAGGCACGCTGACCGTGAACAGCTGTCCACCCTGCACGGTGCGGTACTGGCGCGACGGCGCGGGCACCGCTTCGCCGATGCGGCCGACCGAACCGGTGGAGCGGCCGGCGCCGCCGCCGCTCATTCCGCCATTGCGCTCAACGTCAGCCATCGTCCGGGCCGGGCTCATCTGCGCGAGGCGGTTCTTCGTCTGCTGGAAGCCCTGATCGCTGGGACGCGCAGCCACCTTCAACTGCGCCGCTTCGGCGTTGATGTACTGGGTGCGGTTACCTGGATTCGGATGGCTGCTGAGCCACTGCGGTCCGCCGTTGCCGCCTTGCTTGGCAATGGTCTCGAACATGCGCGCCAGCTCGCGCGGGTCGTATCCAGCGCGCGCCATGATCTGGGCACCAATCAGGTCCGCCTGCTTCTCGTAGTCGCGGCTGTACTTCATCAGCCAGGTGCCGAGACCAAACTGTGAACCCTGCGAGATGAGCTCGCCCCAGCCGCCACCGACCACTGCGCCGGCAATAGCGCCGGCGAGCGCGCCGATCTGGAAACCCTGGGCCTTGGTCGCATTGGCGGTGCCGTGGCGCAGCAACACGTGCGCAAGTTCGTGGGCCATGACGCCCGCGACTTCCGCTTCGCCACGTGCCGCTTCGATCATGCCGCGGTTGACAAACATCGGGCCGCCGGGCAGCGCGAAGGCGTTGATGTCCTTCAAGTTGACCGGCGTGAACGAATACCGGAACGCCGGGTTGTTCAACTCGCGCGGCGCGGCTTCGACCAGGCGATCGCCAAGGCGATCGAGATAGCTCTCAATCTGGTCGTCGTCGATGATCGGGTATTCCTTCCGCACTTCGGCGGCGGCTTCCTGCCCGATCTGCACGTCTTGTTGCGGCGTGTACTTGTTCTTTGGAGGCGTCACCTTGGTCTGCGCCGCCACGGTCGTGGCGGTCAAAGTGGCGACGAGCACCAGGCGGCTCAACAGTTTCATGTTCATGCCCTCGCCGGTTTCATTTCAAGAATCCTGCCGCACCCTGGCTCAAGTGGAGTCGCGTCAAACGCCACGTTTGCTTCGTTCCTAAGCCCCAGATGGACAGCTCAGGGGTAACGTACTCCACATAAAAGGTAGACGGACGAGCTTCCGGGCCGGTTTCTAACGGTCCAGCCCGGCACAACCCTTGCTCTTTCAGTCGTCGTGGTCCCGACTCGCAAGTGCGGGGGACCACGGGGGGTGAAAGATGAAATTCGGATTGACGTTAGGCGCGTTCTTACTGGCCACCAACGTGGCGTTCGCGCAAGTCGCGGTCGACATGGCGACGCTGGAGCGCAGATACGAAGATGCGCAGGCGGCATACGACCGCACCAGCCAATCGGTTTCCGATCGGCAGGAGATCGACGAGATTCGAGACGAGCTCGGCTACCTGCGCGTGAAGCAGCGCCGTGGCGACGTCATCACACGTACCGAACGGCAGCGGCTGAACGATCGCATCGATCGCTACATGACTCGCATCGGTAGTGGACGCACGTCCTCAACCGGTGTCGGCCGTAACGATCGTGGCGGCATCCGGAACGGCCGCATCGGGTCGAGCCAGGGTCGTCTCGAGATTCCCGCCGGCAGCGAAGTCGACGTTCGGCTCGAGACCGGGCTGACCTCGGACACCGCGAAGGTCGAGGATCGCGTGGAAGCCACGACGATGATCGATATGTATCGCGGCAATGACCTGCTGGTTCCTGCCGGCACGTTGTTGACCGGTTGGGTGACCTCGGTCGATCGCGCGAGCCGCACCGATCGCAAGGGCAGCCTGACGGTCGAATTCAACCGGATCCAGATCAACGGCCGCACCTACGACACGCGCGCCTACGTGACGCAGGCGCTCGAGAGTGAAGGCCTCAAGGGTGAGGCGGGCCGCATCGGCGCCGGCTCCGCGGTGGGTGCCATCATCGGTGGCATTCTCGGCGGAGTGAAGGGTGCCGTCGCCGGTATTTTGATTGGCGGCGGCGGCGTGATCGCGGCAACCGAAGGCAAGGACGTCCATCTCGCGGAAGGAACCGTGCTTCGTGTTCGCTTTGACAGTACCGTTCCCCTGGGTTACTGATACTGAGGTCAGCGAGGCCGGGGTCTTGGTGGATCCCGGCCTTGCGTCCGACTTCCCCATGGCCGCCAGCGCAGCGCAGGTCGTATCTCGACGACTCCGCCACCAGCAACTGATCGAGACCACGCAGCGCCGAAAGCCGGCGCAGGTTGTCTCGTGGCTATGCGCGATGCAGGCCCAGGATTATCCCGCTGCCAAGTGGGCGATCGGCTTGCGCATCCCGGGATGCCACGACGCCGACGTCGAGCAGGCCTTCAATGACGGCCTGATCCTGCGGACGCACGTCCTTCGGCCGACGTGGCATTTCGTCGCTCCCGAAGACATCCGCTGGATGCTCGCGCTCAGCGGGCCGCGCGTCCACGCGGTGAACGCGTACTACTACCGGCAGCTTGGGCTCGACGACAAGATCTTCAAGAAGAGCTGCGCCATGATTCATCGCGTGCTCGAGGGCGGCAAGCACATGACGCGCGCCGAACTCGGCACGCATCTCAAGCGCGCGCATATTCCCGCCGACGGCCTCAAGCTTGGCTACCTGATGATGCACGCCGAACTCGAGGGCGTGATCTGCAGCGGACCGCGGCAGGGGAAGCAGTTCACCTACGCCCTGCTCGAAGAGCGCGCGCCGGCCGGCAAGACCCTCGATCGTGACGAAGCGCTCGCGCTGCTCGCCAGCCGCTATTTCGCCAGCCACGGTCCCGCGACCGTTCGTGACTTCTCGTGGTGGTCCGGCTTCACGCTCTCCGAAGCGCAGCGTGCCGTCGAAGCTGCCAGGCCCGCGCTCGACGCGACGTCGATCGGCGGCCTGGTGTTCTGGAGCGCCGACGGTCCGTCCGACCGCGCCGCGTCACGGTTGCCGGTGATGCTGCTGCCGAACTACGACGAGTACCTGATCGCCTACAAGGATCGCGCGCTGGTCGTCGATCCGGAGCGCGCCGCCAACATCGCGGCGCGAACCAACGGGGCGTTTGCTCACCACCTGATCATCGACGGCCGCCTCGCGGGGGGGTGGTCGCGGACCATTTCCGCGAACAGCGTGGCCATTGACGTGGCGCCCTACAAGAAGCTGACGCCGGCGCAGACTCGAGCCCTGTCGAATGCAGCCGAGTATTACGGCGAATTCCTCGGACTGCCTGCCAACCTCTCGGTCGTATAAAATCGCTCTCTGGCCCGCCTTCGCGCTTGGCGCGACGGCGCGGCCACGGAGACCTAATCCTATGAGACTCAAGTCGTATGTGACGTCGGCCGCCCTGCTGGGTGCGGTTGCGTTGGCGGTGCCGGCCTTTGCGCAGGCGCCCGTCGACCCAAGACCGGCGAACAATCCGCAGCAGCAGCCGGCTTTCGCGGGGCAGACCGACGCGCCCGAGCAGAAGCTCAACGTCGCCTTCGACGTCGTCACGGTCGTCGAGGGATTACAGAATCCGTGGAGCGTCGCATTCCTGCCGGGCGGGAAGATGCTGATCACCGAGCGGCCGGGCCGCCTGAGGGTGGCGAGCGCGGACGGCAAGCTGTCCGAGCCGGTGGCCGGGCTGCCGGCCGTGGCCGCGCGCGGACAGGGTGGCCTGCTCGACGTGGTGCTCGATCCCGCCTTCGCGAAGAACAACCTGATCTACTGGAGCTATGCCGAGCCGCGGGAGAACAACGAGAACAACACCGCAGTCGCGCGCGGCAAGTTCGTTGACGATGCGACGGCACCGCGCGTGGACGACGTGCAGGTGATCTATCACCAGCGGCCGTCGATGGCGTCACCGCTGCACTTCGGCAGCCGACTGGTGTTCGGTCGCGACGGCACGCTGTTCGTGACGCAGGGCGATCGCTCCATCATCCCGGGCCGCATGCAGGCGCAGACCATGAGCAGCGGCATCGGCAAGATCGTGCGCATCAACACCGATGGCTCGATTCCCAAGGACAACCCGTTCGTTGGCAAGGAAGGCGTGCTGCCGGAGATCTGGTCGATCGGTCACCGCAACATCCAGGCGGCGGTGCTCAATCCCGCCACTGGCGAGCTGTGGGAAGTCGAGCATGGCACGCGCGGCGGCGACGAGCTGAACATCGCGCGCAAGGGCAAGGACTACGGCTGGCCGACGATCGCGTACGGCATTGAGTACCAGGGCGGTACGATCACCGGCGGCATTCAGCAGCAGGCCGGGATGGAACAGCCGATTTACTACTGGGATCCGATCATCGGACCGAGCGGCATGACGTTCTACAACGGCAGCCTGTTCGAGCAGTGGAAGGGCAGCCTGTTTGTGGGTGGCCACGGCACGCGCGACCTGGTGCGGCTGACGATCAACGGCGAGAAGATCACCGGGGAAGAGCGCCTGCTCAAGGATCTGCAACCGAAGCCGGAAGCCGTCCGCGACGTGCGCACGGGTCCGGATGGCGCGCTCTACGTGCTGACGGATGGCGCCGCCGGCAGGCTGTTGAAGTTGGTGCCGAAGAAGTAGGGGCCCGGCCCTTACTTCTTCGCCCCGGTATCGACTTTCCCAACCAACTGGGCGCCGTCTTCCATCGCGAACTTTGGCGCGGTGATGTCGCCGACCACCTTCGCGGTGGACTTCAGCTCAACCTTCGCGTTCCCCATCACGCTGCCCTTGACGGTGCCGGCGATCGTGACCGACTTGGCGACGAGATCGGCGACGACGATCGCGGCGGCGCCAATGACGAGGCTGTGATTGCCATTCTCGATGGTGCCCTCAACCTGGCCGTCGATCACGAGATCTTCGGTTGATACCACGGAGCCCTTGACGAGGATCGAGCCGCCAATCCAGGCGGCCTTGCGACGTTCTTCCATGCGGCGATGTTAGCAGATGGGTTAGGCGCCTAACGGCTTCAGGGGCGTGAATTGCGCGCGACCCACTCGCGGTAGAGCGAATCGACGGTGCCGTAGCGCGCGCCGTCCTTGGTGATGATGTCCAGCCGCAGCAAGGCGGCGAGCGCGGCTTGAATGGTGGAGGTGCCGGGGAGCCGATGGCGGTTCCGGACGTCCGCCGACATCAGTTCCTTGCCTTCTTCCAGCACGAGGGCGCGCAGCACCGCCCGTTGCGGCAGCGTCAACCGCTGCCACGATTCTTCGAACACCGTGTTCTGCTCGCCGAGCAGGCGGTGCAGGGTTGCGTGGAGATCGTCGAGGCCCACGCTCCTCTTGCCGGCCTCCTTCACGTCGTCCCACGTCTCGTGCGCCAGGCGTTGCACGTCGTAGGGCACGTTGGCGGCCAGGTCGACGATCGCCTCACCGAGGCCGGGCTCGGGCTTGATGCCGCTGCCGAGGAAGCGCTCGTCGAGGA
>DATMJU010000571.1:0-8912 GCA_035553795.1 Vicinamibacterales bacterium | reverse complement strand
CTGCTCTGTGAAGCGCGTCAATCGTTGCCCGTCAAACCTGTCGTCATCGCCCTGGCCGCCATTGCTCTGGTGCGGCCTACTTTCCAGCGAACCGAAGCTTCATGAACTCCAGCATCTCCGCGACCCACTCGCGGCCGTCGGCGCCCTTGCTGTCGATGTGATCGGCGACCTGGAAGCCGAGACCGACGTTGTCGTCCATGCTGTTGTTGAGGAACAACCCGTGGCGGCCCAGCGTCATCACGTTGCGCATCTCGTGCACACCCTCGAGCACCGGGATGAGGTGGTCTTCGAAGTTCAGCTCGTAGACCGGGTACGCGGTCGGAATGTCAGTGACGTAGTAGGCATCGACCTCTGACTCCGTCACGCCGTATCCCATCTTCATCAGGTCGCCGAGCGCCAGCTTGTAGATCTCTTCATCCGACCAGCGCCACATCTCCTCGTCCTTCCACAACGACAACTCGATGCAGAGGATGGTGCGATCCTTCGGCACCATCTCGGGGCTGACGTTCTTCTGTTCCGACATCCGGTTCACGCGAAACTGCTCGTCGAGCAGGTAGACCCAGTGATAGTCGGTCAGCTGCGGGCGCTTGAGGGCGATGTAAATCAACTTGAGGCTGCGGTAGCGTAGCCTCGCCGCGTGGTCGATCACCGGCTGCGGCAGCGCCGGCGTGGTCATGTTGACCAGCGTTGGCAGCGGCAGCGTTGACAGCAGCACGTCGCACTCGATGGACTGCTCCCCGGCCGCCGTCTGGTAAATCACACGCCTGACCGTGTCGCCGTCACGTTCGACGCGAACAGCCGGGCTGCTCAACAGCACGGTATTCCCGGCCGCGAGCACTTCTTCCTTCATGCCCTCATACAGCTGGCTGATGCCCTTGCGCGGATAGAAATACTTCGTGAAGTAGGTGGTCGGATCTGCCTTGATGCCCAGCGTGCGCAGAATGATGTTCTTGAGATTCAGCTTGGCAACGCGCTGCGCCTGCTTCGACGAGATCTGGCTCGTCGGCAGGCCCCACACCTTGGCGGAGTACTTGCCGAAGCACAGGTCGTAGAGCGTGCGACCGAGATTGGTGACGCCCCAGTCTTCAAATGAGTCTTCCTTCTTGGCCGGCGCGAACAGCGACTTCACGGTGGCAATCGAGTAGTCGAACAGGATGCGCGCCGACAGCAGCGGGCTGACGCCGAACAGCACCTGCAGGATCTCGAGCGGATACACGTACTCCTTGCCGCGCAGCAGCACGCGCGTGCCGCGGACGAGCGTCAGGGGATCCTTTCCGAAGAACGGCGTGATCGTCTTCAGGATCTCCTTGCTCTCCGGAGTCTCGCGAATATGAAACGTATGCGGGCCGAAATCGACGGCGTAGTCGCCGACCTTGATCGTGCGACCCATGCCGCCGACCGCCTCGTCGCGCTCGATCACGGTGACCGGATATCCAAGCTTGCTCAGGCGCCACGCCGCCGAAATGCCGGCCGGGCCCGCGCCAAGGATGACAACTCGCTGCTTCGCGCTCATTACTGCCTCTGCCCTGGCGTCTGCCTGAGATGCGCCCGTAAGCGCGCCAAACCTTCCTCGAACCGAATCGACGGCCGCACACCGAACTGCTCGCTCATGGTCTTGTCCACGGTCCGGAACTCGATGTATTCGGGCACGTGGCCTTCGTGACGAATGGTCACCTCGACACCGACTACCTTCGCCATCCCATTGACGACATCGTTGACGCTGATCGGCGAGCCCGACGCGAAATCGACGGTGCGCCGCTCACCCTTCGCCTTGACGAGCGCCAGGAACCCATCGACCGCATCGTCGACATACATGAAGTCGATCAGGTTCTTGCCGTCGCCGCGCACGATGAACTCACGCTGGCCGGCGTCCATGCCCTCGAACCAGCGCCGGGTGATCTTGCGCGATGGCTCGTACGGGCCGTAGGCGCCGAAAAAGCGGACGTTGATGTAACTGCCCACGGTGCCGCGATGTTCAGCGAAGAACCGCAGATACTGCTCGGACGCGAGTTTCGAGATCGCGTAGGGCAGACGGGGCGACACCGGTGTGGACGGCGACACTTCCCCGCGCAGCCCGTCGTAAACGGCGCCCGACGACACGTAGACGACGTGATCGGCGGGACACTGTTCGAGGGTGTTCACGAATGCAACGGTGTTCGACTCGAGATCCCAGCGAGGCCTCTTCGACGACACCGCGGGATCGCCGTTGGCCGCAAGGTAGAGCATCGCGTCCGGCTTGACGCCGATCATCTGCGCCATGGCCGACACATCGGCAGCGGACATGAGATCGCACTTCACCGGCTTGACGTTGGTGAGCCCATGCTCTTTGACGAAGCCCACCAGGCCAGGCGTCGAGTGATAGACCGCGTAGATGGTCCACTCGCGCGGCGCGCGCAGCAGCACGTTGTGCCCGATGAACCCCGAGGCCCCTGTAACGACGACCTTCATAACGTCCTGTAACTCGTCACGTGGAACCCGCTACCTATTTCTTCCCGGCCACCGCGTCGTAGTTGTCGCGGTACCACGCAATGGCCTGCGCCACGCCCGATTCGAGCGATACGGTTGGGCGATAGCCCAGCAACGTCATTGCCTTATCGATCGCGGGCACGCGCAATTCGACTTCAGGACCCGGGTGCGGTTTGAACACGATCTCCGACTTCGAGTTGGTGAGGCGGATGATCAGGTTGGCCAACTCGAAGTTCGTGGCCGTGCCCTGCGGGTTGCCGATGTTGAACGCGTGGCCGATCGCGGCCGGATTCTCGCAGCAGCGCAGCACGCCGTCACAGAAGTCGGACACGAAGCACCACGAGCGAATCTGCGTACCGTCGTTGTAGAGGGTGATGGGCAAGTCGCGCAGGGCCTGCAGCGTCATGCCGCGGATGGCGCCGTCGCCGACCTGGCGGGGACCGTAGACATTGAACGGCCGCACGATCGCCAGCGGCAGGTTGTCTTCGCGATAGTGCGCGTAGGACAGGTGCTCGGACGCGAGCTTGCTCGCGGCATAGACCCAGCGGCTTTCGCCGATCGGTCCGATCGGCGTGAAGTCGTCCTCCTTACCCTTGTGGATGAACGAGCCGTAGACCTCGCTGGTCGAGAACTCGACGAAGCGCTCGACGCCGACTTCGAGCGCCGCCTTCACGACCTGGTGCGTCCCAAGCATGTTCACTTCCATCGTCCGCACCGCGCTGCGATCGACGGTGTAGACGCCGGCGATGGCCGCGCAGTGAATCACGACGTTGCAGCCCTCGATGGCCTGGCGCACGCCGGCGAAGTCGAGCACGTCTCCCTTGATGAAGGTCAGGTTCTTGTGACCTTCGAGGTGGGCGAACTGCAGCGCGTTGCGATGCAGGTTGTCGAACACCACCACCTGGTTGTGCTCGACGAGCTGGGAGACGAGGTGCGAGCCGATGAAGCCGGCGCCGCCGGTAACGAAGATCCGCTTGTTGGTCAGAGCCATGACTGAGAGAGCCTCACGAATGTTTGCCGTTGGTCGAGCGAGCGCGCACCGCGGCGCGGACGCGTTTGGGTGCTTCCGGTTCCTTGCGCAGGCGGAACAGCGCGCGCTCAGGCACGCCGGCCGCAATCAGATCTGCCGATGCCTGGCCGACGCGATCCAGCGTGGCGACGATGATCAGGTCGAACTCGATGGAGGCGTGCTCGGCGATGGGCCGCACCGGCATGCCGAGGAAGTCATGGCCGCCGACGCGGTCGAAGATCGACACCGGCTCCAGGCCCGACTCTTTCAAGGACAGATACGCGAGCTCCGCCGCCTCGCCGCTGCCGTAAATCGCCACGCGCTGGCCCTGCGCGGCGCAGTCCTGCATCGCCTCGCGCAAGTGCTGGCGAACCTCGCCGTACAGGTGAAGTGAATAATCCATGAACTCGTAGGTCAGCCGCGCCTTCTCGGCAATGCCGCGCGGGGTGATCAGGTACGAGATGCGGTTGGGCTGCACGTTCACGCACTTGATGTAGCCCTTGTGGATCATCCGCTTCAGGTAGATGTTGGCCAGCCCGAGGGCGATCCCCAGCTTGCTGGCCAGGCCGCGCTGCGTGACACGAGAGTCCTCGTGCACGGCCTCTAACAGTCGCAGGTCGCGATGTGCTTCGACGTCCATGGCTTTCACGTTCTCCGGCCGCGCGCTACTCATCGTCGTGGTGGTGATGATGATGGTGATCGCGCGGCTGTCTTGCGAGGGCCGCTTCGGCTTCGGCCCAGTCTTCGAAACTATCAATGCTGATCGACCGGTCTGCGGGCATTGGATACGCGACGACGCGATCGCCGTAGAGGCTCGCGCGGTCGCCGAACAACACGCTCGTGCGGCAGGCGTAGACGGCGCCGTTCATCACGAACGCGGGGGGAAGGTCCTGGCGGCGGTTGATGCGGTTGCGTACCGGCTCGCCGGTCACAAACAGCGTCGCATTCCCGTCAGGGTCAACACGCAGCATGCGCATCGGGTGCGCGTGCGCGGAGACTTCGGTGACGCTGACCACGGAATCGGCGCCCGACAGCTCCAGCATGCGAAGGGCGCCGCTGATGTCGATCGCCGAACGAAGTGGCGAGGTTGGCTGCAGCGTGACCACCACATCGGCGGTGTAGCCGGCATGCTCCTCGAGCCAGCGCACGGCGTGCTGAATCACCGGCAAGTGCGGCGTCTCGTCACGCGCCAGTTCTGCCGGGCGCATGAACGGCACTTCGCATCCAAGCGCGCGGCCAACATCAGCGATCCGGGGATCATCGGTCGACAGGATGAGCCGGTCGACGGCGGTGTCAACCGCGGCCTCGACGGTGTAGGCAAGCAGCGGCTTGCCACCCAGCGGCTTCAGGTTCTTGCCAGGGACGCCCTTGGATCCACCGCGAGCGGTGATGATGCCGAGCACTTTCATTGAGTCTGTAGCGACGAACCCTCAGGTTCGTCGACGGCTACCGATCGTGAAACCGTTTCTGCGTGTAGAGCGGGGTCGTCGCCAGCAGGTTGACGATCGTGTCGCTGGCGTTGTCTTTGAAATAGATGTGCGACGGCTCGTAGCGGCCGTGCGCCAGCTGCGTGGCGATCGCGGCGCCAATTTCGGCGCCATCGTAGCCGACGTGCGTCACGTGGTCGCCGCTCAGCCGGCCATGCTGGCGCGCGCCGATGTTCACCACCGGCGTGCCCAGGAACGAGCATTCTTTGATACCTGCTGACGAGTTGCCAATCAGGCACGACGCGTGGGCCAGGAGCGCAATGAAATCATTCGCTGGCACGTTGGTGATGAACCGCATGTTGGCGGTCAGCTCAGGATGCTTCTCGCGCATGTGACGGAGGCTGTCCGCCATCTCGCCCGTGCCCGCATCCGGATTCGGCCAGAACCAGATCGTCGGCAGATCGAATGACGCGACCGCATTGAGCGTGGTTTCAAGATGCGCTCGATTGTTCGACTCCGTGGTGACCGGGTGTTGCACCACCATCAGGAACGGCTGCTCGATGTCGACGTCGTGACCCACGCCCAGCGCGTTGATGTGCTCGCTGGTGATGTTGGTGGTGACATGCGCGGCCAGTTCCACGTCGAGCGAGCCGGTGTTGAACACGAATGCCGGATCCTCGCCCATCGCCAGCACACGGCGCTCGGCGTCGGCGTTGGTCACGAAGTGGAAGTGCGCCAGCTTGGTGATGGCGTGACGCACGCTCTCATCGATGCTGCCGGTCACGTCGCCGCCTTCGATGTGCGCGATCGTGATGTTCAAGTACGCGGCCGCCATGGCGATCGCGAGCTGCTCGAAACGGTCGCCGCAGATCACCACGACGTCCGGTTCGCTGGTGTAAAGGTTGTTGGTGAACTCGAGCGCGGTCAGGCAGGCCGTCTTCGCCATCGCCACGTGATTGCCGCCCTCGATCACGTTGAACAGCGAGGCTTCGACGTCGAAGCCGCCGGCCGCTATATCCCCTGCGACGTGCTTGCTGTACTTGTCGAGGAGGATCGATCCGCCGAGCATCAGCTTCAGGTCGATATCTGGATGCGACTGCAGCTTGCGGAGCAGCATCTGGCTGCGCCCGTAATAGGCGCGGCTGGTGATCGGGAAACTGATCTTGCGCTTCGCCATCAGGCTTTACCCGGGACGTGGTTGATCACGACCGTCTTCAGTTCGGTGTAAACGTCGAGGGCTTCGGTGCCGGGCTCGCGGAAGCCGTTGCCGGAGTTCTTCACGCCGCCGAACGGCATGTGCGGGCCGGAGCCAAAGGTGGCGCCGTTGATCGACACGAGGCCGCCCTGGTAACGCGTAATGAACTCCTGCACGCGGTGCAAGCTGGAAGTGTGAATCGCACCGGTCAGGCCGTAATGGGTGCCATTGGCCAGGCGCACCGCCTCTTCGAATCCGCTGACACGATAGAGACAGGTCACCGGTCCGAACAATTCGTTCTGCGAGACCTCGTCATCCGGCGACACGTGCTCGAGGACCGTCGGCTGCATGTAATAACCGGCGCCAAGCCCGGTCGCCTGCTGGCCGCCGGCGACGAGCGTCGCGCCGCGCTTCACGGCGCCGCCGACCTGCGCTATCAGGCGATCGAGGTTGGCCCGCGATATCACCGGGCCGCAGTCATCGTCCGCGCCGGACCCAAGCTTGACCTTCGCGACCTTCGCAAGAAACGCCGTGCGGAAGGCGTCGTAGATCGCATCGAACACGATGATGCGGCTGCCCGAAGCGCAGCGCTGTCCCGCGTCGATGAACGCTGATGCCACGGCGAGGTCCGTCGCCAGATCGAGATCGGCGTCGTCGCACACGACAAACGGGTTCTTGCCGCCAAGCTCGAGACAGACCTTGGCAAGCACGTCGCGGCCGCTCACCATCTTCTGGATCAATTTGCCCGTAGCAGACGAACCGGTGAAGCTCACGACGCCAACGCGGTGATCCTGGACGAGCGGTGCGCCGGCATCGGGTCCATACCCCTGAATGGCGCTGTAGACGCCCACCGGCAGTCCCGCGTCCTTCAACAACTCGCCAAACGCGATCGCGGTGTAGGGCGTGAGCTCGTGTGACTTCACCACTACCGCGTTGCCGCACAGCAGGGCCGGGAACACCTTCCATGCCACGCCGGCGAGCGGGCTGTTGAACGGCATGATCGCGGCACAGATGCCAATCGGCGAGCGGAGGGTCTGCACGGTGCGATTGGGAATCGGGCTGGGCAGCGTCTTGCCATAGAGGCGGCTGCCCTCACCCTCCATGAAGATTGCGAGGTCGGCGGATGAAGCGACTTCCGCTACCGCGTTCTTCCACGGCTTGCCGGTCTCCGCCTGCACGATCTCACCAAACAGGGCTTCGCGCTCGCGAAGCAGTTGCGCTGCGCGGCCAAGAATGGCGCCTCGTTTCGGCACCGGCGTGCGGCCCCAGGCCTCAGCAGCACCCGCCGCAGATGAGAGCGCATGCGCCACTTCAGCGGCGCCGCCGCGCGCGACCTGAGCGATCACCTCATCGGTCGCGGGATTGCGCTTCTCGAAAAACAACGCGTCCGTCGGCTTGCCCGCCGTAGCGCCGCCAGGCGCGTAGGTGGGCGTCACCGCGACGTCGGCGATCCAGTGCGGAACGATGGCTGGGTAGGTCATCTACTTGCGGACCGTCGAGCGCGACGAGACGGCGCGAGCAATACCAGCAGCGTCGAGGCCGTGATACGCGAGCACGTCTGCATTGGAACCACAGGCGGGAATCTCCGTCAGGCCAATCGCGGACACCTCGGTGCGCACGCCGTTGCGCGCCATTGCCGCCGCAATCATCACGCCCTGGCTGTATTCAACGTAGTGATTGTCGAGCGTCAGCACCTGCTTGAACGCTCCAAGGGTCTTCACCCACGCATCGTCGACGCGATTGAGCCACGGCAGATCGATCACCGCTGCAGAAATGCCCTGCTGCGCGAGTTCGTCAGCGGCCTTCCACGCGTTCACCAGCAGGATGGTGCCGTAGCCGATGATCGCGACGTCGGTCCCCTGGCGCAGCGTGACGCCGCGGCCCACCTGCAGCGCGTAATCGGCCGGCATCGTATACGGCAGGTCGAGCGGCACGTTGCAGAACCGCAGATACGTGCTCTCAGGATTCTGCTCAACGGCCCACCGGATCGCGAGGCGTGCTTCCTTTTCGCTGCACGGCTCGAACGCGATCAGGCCGGGCACGGCGCCGATCGCGGAGATGTCGCGCACGGACTGGTGCGAGTGGCCGGGACCGCTCGGCACGAGGCCGGCGAGCGTCGCGGTGTAGATGATCTTCTTCTTCTCGGTCGCGTTGTTGTAGATGTGCTCGTTGGCGCGCGTCGACAGGAAGCACGCAAACGAATGCACCACGGGCAACATGCCGCGCAGCGCCATGCCGCCGGCCGCGGACACCATGTGCTGCTCGGCGATGCCACACTCGATGAAGCGTTCCGGCAGCTCCGCCTTGAACGCCTCGATCCCGCAGTCCGACAGCAGGTCTGCGTCCATCACGATGATGTCTTTGCGATCCCGCGCCATCGCAAGCAGCTCGTCTCCGTACGCCAGCACGATCTTCTCCGGCTGCTTCGGCGCAATGCGCACGGGCAGGGGTGCCGACTCGAGCGCCACCTTGGGCCGGCCGAGCGATTCGAGCTTGTCGTTGACGCGCGCGATCAACTCGCGGGTCGCCTTGACGTAGTTGTCGAGCGTCGGCGCCCCAGCGTGAAAGTGATACGTCTGGTCTCCGCACGCGACGCCGTGCATGAACGAGACGCCTTTGCCCTTGATGGTGTCGGCGATGAACACCTTCGGCTTGTCGGTGACGGTATCGAAGTGCGCCAGTGCATCGCGCAACACGGCGAAGTCGTGGCCGTCACCGCGGCGCACTTCCCAGCCGAAGATGCGGAACTTCGCCTCGAGATCCCCCAGGTCGCTGACCGCCGCCACCGCGGTGTCGGACTGGAACTTGTTGTGAT
>DATMJU010000570.1:0-17956 GCA_035553795.1 Vicinamibacterales bacterium | reverse complement strand
CCTCACCATCTCATGGGCGGGGCTCCGGCGCAAAGCTCGATTAACGGCGATTATGAACAGGCAGCGGCTTTTTCCAGCAACAACACTCGCTGCGACGCGTTCTTGGTCAACGCGGCGGCCTTCTCGAACTCCACCTTTGCTTCGGCAAAGCGCTTCAACTTGAAGAGGAGATCAGCGCGCACGCCCGGCAGGTAAGGGTAGCCGGCGAGTTGCGGATGATCGACCAGCGGATCGACCACAGCGAGGCCGCGCTCGGGACCGAACGCCATGCCGTAGGCGACGGCGCGATTCAGATCCACGATCGGCGAGGGCATAATGGCCGCGAGCTCGTCATACAGCGATGCGATGCGATTCCAGTCCGTCTCGTCAGCCCGCCGGGCGCGTGCGTGACACGCGGCAATCGCGGCCTGCAGCGTGTACGGCCCGCGCGGACCGAGCCGTTCCGCGCGCGCGAGCGCTGTGAGCCCGCGCTGGATCAGCAGTTGGCTCCATCGGCGGCGATCCTGATCCATCAGCAGGATCGGTTCGCCCTTGGGTCCGATCCGTGCTGACGATCGCGACGCCTGGATCTCCATCAGCGCCAGGAGGCCATGCACTTCGGGTTCGTTCGGCGCGAGGCCGGCGAGCACGCGGCCGAGGCGCTGCGCGTCCTCGCACAACGCGGGGCGCATCCAGTCGTCGCCCGCGGTGGCTGAATAGCCTTCGTTGAAGATCAGGTAGATCACTTCGAGCACGGACGCGAGCCTGACGGACAGCTCGGGACCGGACGGCACCTCGTACGGAATTTTCTTGTCCGCCAGCGTGCGCTTGGCCCGGACGATGCGTTGCTGGATGGTGGTTTCGGTGGAAAGAAACGCGCGCGCCAGTTCCGCGTTGGTCAGGCCCGCGAGCAGCTTGAGCGTCAGCGTCACGCGCGCCTCGGTCGACAGCACCGGGTGGCACGCCGTGAAGATCAACCGCAGCAGGTCGTCGCCCACGTCATCGTCCAGGGCGGAATCGAAATCCGGCACGGCGTCGTCCTGCCGCGCCTGCATCTCGTAACCGACCTGCTGATGCTTGTGGTCGGTCAGCTTGTTGCGGCGGAAATGATCGATGCCGCGGCGCTTGGCGATGGCCATCAG
This sequence comes from Vicinamibacterales bacterium, assembly GCA_035553795.1. GTDB lineage: Bacteria > Acidobacteriota > Vicinamibacteria > Vicinamibacterales > UBA2999 > 12-FULL-67-14b. Next base: position 16,835 of record DATMJU010000570.1, on the reverse strand, counting down.
CCACGCGCCGGGATTGCGCGGGATGCCTTCGGCGGGCCACTGCTCGAGTGCCGACACCAACGCATCCTGCGCGAGATCTTCCGCCAGGCCGACGTCGCGCGTCATGCGCGCGAGCGCGGCAATCAGCTTGGGCGATTCAATCTTCCAGACGGCATCGATCGCCTTCGAGATAGCTTCGGGTTCCAATCACCCCCAAGCTTATTTCCTGCCGATCAACTCTTCAAAGCCGGCGGCGGCCGCCTGGACGTCGGCGGGGAAGTCTTCCATTTCCTGCACCTGGCGCACTTCGATGAGTTCGTTGTCACCCATCGGCGCGCGCTTCGCCCACTCGATCGCCTCTTCCTTCGACTTGACCTGGATCATCCAGTAGCCGCCAACGCATTCCTTGGCTTCGGGGAAGGGGCCGTCGGTGACATGGGGCTTGCCGCCTGTATAGCTGATGCGCACGCCAGACGCGGGCGGGTGGAGACCGTCGAGGCTGAGCAGGACGCCCGACTTCGACAGTTCCTCGTTGTATTTCATCATCTTGGCGACGCCCTCTGCGTCCGGCATGGCGTCCGGCGCCGCCTTTTCGTATCCCTTCGGTATGACCAACAGCATGAATCGCATGTTTTTCTCTCCTTACTGACACGTCGAACGCCACCCCCCTGGATCGACAGGCCAATCGATTTAAATCGGTGTCAGGCACCGAATCCGATCGATCCAAATCGGTGTCAGGCACCAGATCCGATCGATCCAAATTGGTGTCTGACACCGGATTGGATCTCTGGTACGGGCGTTGCACAGCTAGGGCGGTATGGAATCCATTCGTCATCTTCTCCGGTCGTGGCAGGGCCGGGTCGGTGCGGCCCTGATCGTCGTTTTTCTGGCCGGATTCGGATGGGTTTTAACCGATCTGCTGGGCAGCATTCCCAGTAAGGCTGAGCTCAAAGCATTCAGTGTCGTTCCCTCCGCTCATGTCCTGTATGACATCGCCGATAGGGAAGTTTTTACTATTGCTAAGGAGCAGCGCATCGAAGTGCCGCTGTCCCAGATGTCGCCAATCCTCATCAAGGCAGTTATTGCCATCGAGGATCGTAGGTTCTGGGACCATGACGGCTTCGACCCGATCAGAATATTCGGATCCGCCCTGGCCGTGCTCCGCGCCGGCGAGGCGGTGCAGGGCGGCAGCACCATCACGCAGCAGCTGGCCCGCCAGAGCGTTGGCCGCGAAAAGACCCTTCGCCGCAAGGTGAAGGAACTGCTATTTGCCGCCCAGCTCGAGCATCACTTCAGCAAAGAAGAGATCCTCGAGCTCTACCTGAACAAGGTCTACTTCGGCGACGGGCTCTACGGTGTCGAGGCCGCCGCGCGCGGTTACTTCGGCAAGAAGGCGTCCGAACTCAATCTCGGTGAGGCCGCGCTGCTGGCCGGCCTGCTGAAGGCGCCATCCAGCTACGACCCCAGCACCGCGCCCGACAAGGCCGAAGCGCGCCAGGGGGTGGTCCTGAAGGCGATGCTCGACAGCAAGGTCATCACCCAGGACGCGTACGACCGCGCCGCAAAGACGCAGGTCGAGATCTACGACGGCTTGAGGTCGGAAGAACCGTACGGCCGCTACTTCAAGGAAGAAGTGCGCCGCCAGCTCGTCGAGATGTTCGGCGAGGAGCGGATGAACGAAGGCGGATTGCAGGTCTACACGACGATCGATCCGGGCATGCAGCGCGCCGCGGATGCGGCCGTGAGCGAAAGCATCGCGACGATCGAAAAGACCCTCGGCCAGAAGCAGCTTGCCGGCGACGATCTGCAGGGCGCGCTGATCGCGATCGACCCGACAAACGGTTACGTGCGAGCGATGGTCGGCGGCCGCGACTTCAAGGACAGCTCCTATAACCGCGCCACGCGCGCGAAGCGCCAGCCCGGGTCCGCGTTCAAGCCGTTCGTCTATGCGGCGGCCGTCGAAGACGGCTACGGCCCCGAGGACGTGATCGAGGTCGTTGACGATCCAGTCGCAGCGTCGAACGCGGCCTGGACGCCTGATGACGAGCACGTGCTCGACGAATCGGTGACACTCCGCGAAGGGCTGCGGATGTCGAGCAATCGCGCTGCGGTGCGGCTGCTCGGCGAGATTGGACTGAAGCGCACGATTCGCTCAGCCAAGAGTTTTGGATTCGGTGATCTCCCCGTGGTGCCGTCGATTGCGCTCGGCGCCGGTGAGGTCACGCTGAGCCAGATCACCGCGGCATATGGCGCGTTCGCCAATGCCGGGATCATCTACAACCCCACGTTGATTCGCCGCATTGTCGATCGCGACGGCGTGGTGCTGTTCGAAGATCAGCGCAAGCCGCAGAAGGCGATTCGCCCGGTGACGGCCTACCTGATGGCGGACATGCTGCGCGGCGTGATCGATGGCGGCACCGGCTATGGCGTCAAGCAGATGGGGTTCACCCTGCCGGCCGGCGGCAAGACCGGCACCACCAACGACTACAAGGACGCGTGGTTCATCGGTTTTACGCCGTCGCTCGTGACCGGCGTGTGGGTTGGCTACGACCAGCCCCAGCGAATTCGCCGGAACGGCTACGCCGCAGAGATGGCGGTGCCGATGTGGACGCGCTTCATGAAGGCCGCCACCAAGGGCCAGCGCGCGGCATGGATCCCGCGGCCGCGGGGCACGATCCAGGATGCGCGCTTCACTCCGCCCGAGGAAAAGCGCGGCTTCTGGTCGAAGGTGCTCGGCCTCGGCCGTTAGGTACGGCGGGCGTTGCCGCTAGTACGCAGCGCCCTTCCGTAACCTCCTCTCACCACTCCCAAATCACCACTTTTCGTGTGGCAGGTCTCTTGCTCTCCTCTCAGGTTGGAGGAGCAGTTGATGCCCACGAATTCCGAGAAGAAACCAAACGGCACTGGTAACGGCCACGCGAAAGACACCACGGCTGGGGTGCTTGGCACCATCCAGCAGAGGGTTACCTCGCGCGTCGACGAGCAGAAGAATCGCGCTGCTGACGGGCTGGGCGGCATTGCTGACGTCATCCGCACGGCCAGCAACGAGCTGCGCATGGAGAACGAGGCGCTGGCGTCGTATGTCGACATGGCCAGCGACCAGATGCGCAAGTTCGCCAACCACATCCGTGAGCGCGGCGCGGCCGACATGATCGACGACGTCAACCGGTTTGCGCGGCGCAATCCCGCAGTGTTCATCGGCGGCGCGTTCCTGATCGGCATCGGCGTGGCGCGCTTTCTCAAGGCGTCCGCGGACCGTTCAGCGATGCGCCAGTACGAGGGCGGCTTCAGCGACGTCGATCCGATGACCGCGAACACCGCGTACTCGGCCATCGACGAGTCGGGCCGCTAAAGGGAGAGACCGATGGAGACCCCACGCATCGACCGTTCGCTCGGTGAGTTGTTCGGCAACCTGTCATCGCAGGTCGGCGACCTGATTCAGCAGGAGGCCCGCCTCGCCAAAGCGGAGCTGAGCGGCAAGCTGGCTGATGCCGGCCGCCACGCCGCGATGATCGGCGCCGCCGCCGCATTCGGCCTGACCGCGGTGATCGCAGTTGCCGCCGCCATCGGGCTGCTGCTCGTCGACATCGGCCTCTCTCCCTGGCTGGCCGCGGTGATTACCGCCGTTGCCATGGCCGCCACCGCCTTCGTCCTCGCGCAGTCGGGCATGTCCGCGCTGCGCAAGACGAACATTACGCCGGTAGAAACCATTCATTCCCTCAAGGAGACGACCCAGTGGCTGAGCAAAAGCACCCGTTAGATACACCGGTCTCGAACGAGACCGCGGAGATCAAGGGCGAGATCGCTCGGACCCGGGTCGAGATGAGCGAAACCCTCGGTGAAATTCAGGATCGGCTGCGTCCCGACCACCTGCTTCAGCAGGCCAGGGACGGCGTGACGAACGCGGCCGCAGGAAAAGTGAGGACCATGATGTATTCGGCACGAGAAGGCGCTTCAGTGGTGGCAACGCGCACGCGCGATGCCGGGACGTACCTGGCGGACTACGCGACGGCGCATCCGGTTCGCATTGCGCTGACGATCGGCGCGGTCACCTGGTGGATGCTGCGCGGCCGCGAGAGAAACGACATGTGGGACGGCATGGCCGAAACCCGGTGGGATGACGAGTCGCCGAATGCCGTCGGCCTCGATGGCGACTACGACACGGCGTACGGCGGCAGCGCCCGTCGCCCGCTTCGTCAAAAGGTCGGCGAATACGCCTCGACCGCTCGCGAGACGGTCGGCGAATACGCGGCCAGCGCCCGCGAAACCGTGGGTGAATACGCCAGCACCGCTCGCGAGACCGTCGGTGAATACGCCGCGTCGGCGCGCACGACGGCACAGCGCGCATCCGCCCGAGTCGGTGGAGCGGCCCGCTCGGCCGGCAGCACCGTAGACGACTTCGCTCGCGAGAATCCGCTGGCCGCCGGCGCGATTGCTCTCGCGATTGGCGCAGCGATCGGCATGATGGCGCCACGCACCCAGCTGGAAGACAGCGCGATGGGCGAGACGCGCGATCGCGCCTGGGAGAAGGCCAGCCGCGCCGCGTCGAGCCTCAAGGACACGGTCGCCGAGAAGATGGCCGCGGCCGCCGAGAACCTGGTGGGCGAAAGCCTGGCCAAGGCCGCTGAAGGTTCACCGAGTGAGCCGATTGGACGTGCGTGATGAACAACCAGATCCTGTTTCGAACCTCATGGCGCCGCAAATTGCGGCGCCTTCTTCACGACTTGCTATGGCCGGGAAACGTGCCAAACTTGAGCCCGAGCCACGGATGACCGACCGCAAAGTCACGATCGAACGCGAGGAACTCAACGGCGTTCACGAATTCGTCCTGCGCCTTGATGGCGAGCGCTTTGGGTTCCTCGAATTCACCCGCCCGGATACGGGCGTGCTGCGCATCGAGTACGTCGAGGTCGATCCCGATCTTCGCGGCACCGGCCTGGGATTGAAGCTCGTAGAGAAGGCCGTCGCTTTCGCCCGCGAGAACAGCCTGAAGGTCGTCCCGATCTGCGGCTACGCGCGCGCCGTCATCCAGCGCGACGCCACGATGAGCGCGTTGCTCAGGTAGTCAGGTGGTCAGGTAGTCAGGTGGTCAGGTGGTCAGGATCCACCCGATCGAGACAACGCCTTTAGCAGGCCGCTCAGCATTCTTCCCACTTCAGCGATTTCCTCCATCAGCCTTTTCGCCGACTGGGGGTCGATCATCTTGAGACGTACCGCCAATTCCACCTGCGAATCTGCGAACTGAGCCCATAAGCCTCCGCGCGCGGGAGGTTCTCGGTAAACCGGTAAACATGTTCGGTGAGCGTCATCGCCTTTTGCCAGACGCTCAGGTCTCGAAATGACTGAATCATCGTCGCCTCCGCAACAAACGCCTGCAGGATCACCTCCCAAATAAAACGGGCGGAATTCCTCGGTCGACGACGAAAAGTACGAAGATTGTTGAAATGAGACGCGCTGCGAGTGCGTCAGATTCTGCGCTGGCCATCGGTCACCCGACAACCTGACGACCTGACGACCCGACAACCTGACAACCTGACAACCTGACAACCCGACAACCTGACAACCTGACAACCTACTTCTGCCCCATCACCACGCGCACCGTGTGCGTGCCAGGACCCGCATGGGGAATCGACATGTGATTCACCGGCTGGCCGTCGAGTTCCGCCTTGACGACTCCACGCCACACGCGCTGCGGATTCGTGACGGTGATCTCGTAAGTGGCATCGCCACGCTTCCACGTCATGCTGAATTCCGTCCACGCTGACGGCACGCACGGGTCCACCATGAAGTGATCGCCTCTGCCGCGCAGGCCAAGGATGGACTCGATGCCGGCGCGATACAGCCATCCGGCCGATCCGGTATACCAGCTCCACCCTCCGCGACCGGCGTGCGGCGGACGCGCGTAAACATCGCCATCGAGCACGTACGGTTCGGTGCGATACCTCGCAACGTCTGCCGGGGTGCGCGTGTGGTTGATCGGGTTGAGCATGTGGAACAGCTCGGCGGCCTCGTCGCCGTTGCCGGCCTTGGCGACCGCCATCAACGCCCACACCGCGGCGTGCGTGTACTGGCCGCCGTTCTCGCGAATACCCGGAGGATAGCCCTTGATGTAGCCGGGATCCTGATCCGACTTGTCGAACGGCGGCGTCAGCAACATCAGCAGCTTCGACTGGCGATCGACCAGGCGCGCCCGGACCGCATCGAGGGCGCGATCGGCGAATCGTCTTGGCACCGCGCCAGACAAGAGCGCCCACGACTGCGAGATCGAATCGATCTGGCATTCCTCGTCCTGCGCCGATCCCAGCGGCCGCCCATCGTCGTAATAACCACGCCGGTACCATTCACCGTCCCACGCCTGCTCGAGCCGGGACGACAGGTGACGCGCGTAATCGCGATAGCGCGCGGCGTGCGCGTGTTCCTTGCGGGCCTCGCAGATCGGGATGAAGTCCTGCAACACGGTATAGATGAAGAAGCCGAGCCACACGCTTTCGCCGCGGCCCTCGTGGCCCACGCGGTTCATGCCGTCGTTCCAGTCGCCGACGCCGATCAGCGGCAGGCCATGTGGCCCGGCAGTGATGCCTTTCTCGATGGCGCGGCGGCAATGCTCGAAGATCGTGCCGGTCTCATCGGCGATCGACGGCAGCTCGTAGGCTTCGGCCTCTCCCTCTTTGAGCAGCGGCGCCACGAGGAAGGGAGCAGTTGCATCGAGGATGCCGGTGTCTCCAGTGACGCGCATGTATTCCCCGACGACGTAGGGGAGCCACAGCAGGTCGTCGGAGCAGCGGCTGCGCAGTCCACGCCCGGACGGCTCATGCCACCAATGCTGAACGTCGCCTTCAACGAACTGCCGTCCGGCCGCGCGAAGAATCTGCTCTCGCGTCAGATGTGGCGCGGCATAGAGCATCGAGAGGACGTCCTGCAGTTGATCGCGGAATCCGAACGCGCCACCGGGCTGGTAGTAACCCGCGCGCGACCAGATGCGGCACGACAACGATTGATAGAGCAGCCATCGGTTGACCAGCAGGTCGAACGAATCATCGGGCGTGCGCACGCGAATCGTGTCGAGCACGCCGTCCCACTTCTCGCGGACACGGCCGAGCGCTGCTTCTGCGGCATCCGGCGCCGCGTGCCGCCAGATCAACGCCAGCGCGTGATCGCGTGTCAGGCCTTCGCCCAGCACGAATACCACCTGCCGCGTTTCGCCTGGCGCCATCGTGAGACGTACTTGCAGGGCGGCACACGAGTCCAGGCCGGCGCCGAATTCGCCGGTCAGGCTCTCGTCGTGCAGTGCCGAAGGCGCTGCGAGTGAGCCGTTGCGGCCGATGAACGAGCGGCGATTGCCGGTGGCCGAGATCACGCGTTCGCTGCACGCCGAGAAGCAGACGCGGCCGTGGAACGTGGTGTTGTACGGATTGACGGCGAGGACGGCGTTGCGCGCCGACTCGAAGCTGGTGATCACGTGCTTGCCGTCCAGCTCGCGCGGCGGGCCGAGGACCCAATCGTTGTACGCGAACAGGCTCAAGTGCCTCGCGGTGCTGGTGGTGTTGACCAGCGTCAGCCTGGCGATGCGCACCGGATCTTCAACATCAACGAACACGTCGAGGTGCTGATGAATGCCCTCGATGGAGCGGGAGAAGCGGGTCGAGCCCGCGGTATGGCGCACGAGGCAGCGGCCGCTGCTGGCGCCGCGCGGCATGGGGCCAGGCGTTGGCGACCATGCCCGGCCGGTATCGTCATCGCGCACATAGATCGCCTCACCGCCTTGATCGATCACGGGATCGTTGGCGAATGGCGTCAGGCGGTTCTCGCGGCTGTTCTCCGACCAGGTCGTCGCCGATCCGCTGTGGCTGAGGATGGTGCCGAAGCGCGGGTTGGCAATGACGTTGACCCACGGCGCCGGCGTCTCTTGATCGTTGTCGAGCACGATCGCGTAAGTGCGGCCTTCGTCGGTGAAGCCGCCGAGTCCGTTCGCGAGGGTCAGCGGCGGCACCGCGACGTTCAGGCTGGCGTGCGCGGGCAGGTGCATGCCGTCGCCCGCCGCAATCGCGGGCAGCGGGGCGGCGGCAAACGGCGTCTCCGGCAGACGCGCCAGGTGCGCGCGCAGATCGCCCCGGGTGGTCTCGAGCACCGCATGCGCGACGGCGTAGAACAGCGCGCGCTCGGCCTGGCCAATGGTGTCGCCACGGAGCAGGAAGGCGCCGCCGTTCTGATGCGTCCACATGCGCCACGGCCCGTCATCGAGCAGCGCCGTCAGGCGTGACTGGACCTCGTCCTGGTAGCTGACCGGGTGCTCGTTGAGGATCACGAGATCGGCCTTGAGGCCCTTGAGGCGCCAGTACTCTTGCGCTTCGAGCGCCTCTCGCACCACCGTCAGGTCGTCGTCTAGCACCCGTACGAGCAGGATCGGAATGTCGCCGGAGATTCCGTGCGGCCACAGGCTGTTCTGCCCGAGTTCATTGGCCGTCAGCAGATCCGCGGTTGGACGGAGTGAGCTGTCGGTGCCGATGACGCGCGACGCCAGTCTTTCGAACAACACCGAATCGTCTGCCGAGATATTGAGGTGCTGTCGCAAGCCATGCGCGTGCGCGGCGGCGAGCGACAGGGTTCTCGCCGCCGTGCTGGGATCGCGATAGGTGAGCGCGAGGGCGCGCGCGGTGTCTCGATCGCCGGCGACGCCGGTCGAGAAGCAGATCCGCACCGACTCGCCGGCGGCAAGGCGCACACGCTGCCGCAGGCTGAAGATCGGGTCGAGCACGAAACCGGTCGATCCCGACAGCGGACGGCCATCGAGCGCGGCCGGCATGGCCAGCGTGCGTCCGCGACCGATGAACACCGCGCGATCGGTTTCCCATTCGAGCGCCGCATGCGCGCGGCCCTCGAGCGCGACGACGTGGACGGCCCAGGTGCCGGGATCGCTGGCGTCACGCGGCCGGCGATGCGCGAGCAGCGCGCCGCGCTCGGCGAGGTGTTCCGTCTCGATGAACAGCTTGCCGAACGCCGGATGCGCAAAGTCGTCTCGCGGCTGCGCCAACGCCAGTTCGACGTAGCTGGTGACGTCGAGCTCGCGCACGCGATCGCCGTGATTCACCAGGTGCAGCACGCGCACCTCGATGTCGTGCTCCGGCGAGACGGCGATCTCCAGCTTGCTGGCGATGTCTTCGACCTTCGAGTCGACGATCGCCAGGTCGGGCTGATACGTGACCAGGTAGTGATCGGGCTCGTGCCGGGTCGGCTGATACGTCGGCGACCACACGGCGCCACTGCGCACGTCCCGGATGTAGATGAATTGACTGCCCGGATCGCGCGTCGCGTCGCGGCGATGCCTGGTCACGGCCATGGTTCCGCAGAACGTCGCGCCGCCGCCGGAGTTGGTCACGGCGGTGTGGAACTTGCCGTTCGACAGGAACTGCGTGTGCGGCATCACCGTCTGCGTGGTGCGATAACGGCGTAGCGGCACACCGGCGCCCTCGGGGGCCACGAACGTGGCATCGAGCGGACGCGGTTCGGTGACCGGCTGCTGGCGCGGCACGCGTTCCTGCAAGAGCAGCTCGGTGGCCTTGACGCGCGGATCGGTGTGGAAGCGGCGAATCATCGCGTCGCCGGTGATCGCGTTGGCGATCGCGATCAGCGACATGCCGGCGTGATGCGCGAAGCACGCCGTGACCGGCGTACCCTCCGGGCGAATGCGGCCGCCGGCGCGATCGGTGTAGTCCACCGCTTCGTAGAAGCCGTATTCGCTCAGCAACCCGTCGCCGGCCAGCCGCCGAAGATTCTTCGTGCTGCGCGCCGGGTCGATCATTACCGCGAGCGCGCTCGCGTACGGCGCGATCACCAGCTCGTCGCCGAGGCCGCGCTTCAAGCCGAGGCCCGGCACGCCGAACGCCTTGTATTGATACGTGCCGGCGCGATCGACCGCCGTGTAGGCGGACTCCGAGATACCCCACGGCGTCCCGCGCGACAGCCCGTAGTCGATGTGCCGGCGCACCGCCATGCGGCACGACTCGTCGAGCAGCGTCTCGGGGTAGCTGCGCATCACGAGCAGCGGCATCAGGTACTCGAACATCGTGGCGCTCCACGACAGCAGCACCGGTGACCCTCGCACGCTGGTGATCAGCCGGCCCAGGTGGAACCAGTGCATCTCCGGCACATCGCCCTTGGCAATGGCGATGAAGCTGGCGAGCCGCGCTTCGGACGCGAGCAGGTCGTAGAACGAGGAATCGAGTTTCGCGCCGCCCATCTGATCGGCGAGGCGATAGCCGATCGCGAACAGCTGGCGCTTGCGGTCGTAGAGGAAATTGAACCGCATCTCGTTGAAGTACGTGCTGGCGCGTTCGGCGAGCGATTCAATCCTCGCCGCTCGCGCGCGGCCGGCAGGATCCAGCGGCTCGTTGGCCGCCAGCTCGCGCAGCCCCACGGCAAGCGTCAGCAGCGCCGCCGCATAGTTGCCGCTGTCGACCGTTGATACGTACTTAGGCAGCAGCGGCATCAGCGTCTGCGTGTCGTACCAGTTGAGCAGGTGGCCGTCGAAGTGCTCGAGGCGGTCGACCGTGGTCAGCGTCGCGTCGGTGCGCGCCAGGAACTCGTCGACCGTGATGAAGCCCAGGTCGAGGGCCGACAGGTTGGCGAGCATGCTCATCGCGATGTTGGTCGGTGACGTGCGGTGCGCGACGCGCGGCTCCGGATCGAACTGCACGTTGTCAGGCGGCAGGAAGCGATCGTCCGCGGTGACGAAGGTCTCGAAGTAATTCCACGTCGCCTTCGCGACGGTGCGCAGGTATTCGCGATCCGATTCGTCCAGCTCGGGCCGTGAAGTCGGAACCGGTTTGCTGAGCTGGAACGCGAACAGCGGCGCGATCGCCCAAAGCGCGATGATCGGCAGCGCCACCGCAAGGGCCGAGGGCCGGGCGATCGCAGTCAGCAGCAGCGCGATGCCGGCGATGATCGGGCTGGCGCGCATCGCGTCGTAGTAGCCGCTGACCGTCAGGCGGCCGGTGCGCTGCGCCACCGCGGCCGCGGTTTCCCACTGCAGGAACGGGCCCGATCGCGTGATCAGGCGCGCGATCGTCACGCCGACCGCGTCGAGCATGTCCCACGCCTGGTGCGCGACGAAGGTCAGTTGAATCGCGATGCGGGCGAGGTCGGTGCCGAGGTCTTCGAACCATCCGCGCAGGAAGACGCGCAGTCCCAGCCCCTTGCGCGGGCCGCCCAGCAATTCGAGGATGCGCGCCGCGAGCGGGAACGACATCGACAGCAGGGCAGCGATGGTCCACGCGATCGGACGGCCCGGCAGCCACGCCCATCCGGCGATGAACAACGCGACCAGCGACGGGGCGACCATGCTGCGCCGCAGGTTGTCGAGGATCTTCCACCGGGAGATCAGCGGCAGGCGATTGCGCTCGATGCCCGAACGGGTCGGCACCCACGGGAACAGCCACCACAGGATCTGCCAGTCGCCGCGGACCCAGCGATGCTGCCGCCGCGCGTGCGTGAGGACGTTGGACGGATAGTCGTCGACGACTTCGACGTCGGTCGCAAGACCGGCCCTCGCATGCAGCCCCTCGAACAGGTCGTGGGACAACAGTGCGTTCTCGGGCACGCGGCCTTCGAGCGCCGTCATGAAAGCGTCGATGTCGAGCAGGCCCTTGCCGGTGAAGATGCCTTCGCCGAACAGATCCTGGTACACATCGGACACCGCCGTCGTGTACGGATCGACGCCGGTATGCCCGGCATACGTGCGCGCAAACACCGACCCGGCCGCGCTCGCCATCGTCACGCTGACGCGCGGCTGCAGGATGCCGTAGCCCTCCGTAACGCGACGCAGGCGCTTGTCGATCACCGCGCGATTCAGCGGGTGGCTGATGATGCCGATCAGCTCGCGCGCCGCATCGCGCGGCAGCTGCGTATCGGAGTCGAGCGTGATGCAGTAGCGCGTGTTGGCCAGCGCATCCCACGGCCCGACGCGCGTGGTATAGCTCGTGTCCGTGGCGCCACGCAGCAGGCGCATGAACTCCTCGAGCTTGCCGCGTTTGCGCTCCCAGCCCATCCACACGCGTTCACGCGCGTTCCAGCGGCGCTCGCGGTGGAACAGGAAGAAGCGCGGCCCGGTCTGGCCTGTCGCGCGCGCGTTCAAGCGCTCGATGCCAAGTTCCGCGGCCTCGAGTATCGCGGCGTCGCCGGGGAGGACCTGCTCGGCGGCATCGACGAAGTCACCGAGCACGGCGAAATGGATGCGCGGATCGCGGTTGCCGATCGCGATCACCTCGAGGTGCTCGAGCAGCGATTCAACGCCGTCCACGCTCGTCAACAGCGTCGGTATGACGACGATGGTTTTCGATTCCTCGGGCACCTCGGTCAGCTCGAGGCGCGGGAGCGGCTCCGGCGCGAGCAGCCGGCTCACCACGCGCTGGACGAACGCGATCGCCGGCTCGCTGGCGGGAACGATTAACAACAACGCGGCGATGAGCAGCACCGGTGTCGATGCACCGGCGAGCCACGCGTATCCCAACGCCGCCGCCAGCACCGCCAGCGTCGTCAACGCGATCGCGGTGAGATAGCAGGCGGTGGCGTGGGTGCGGATGCCGCGGCGCAGGCGCGCGCCGAACTTGGGGATGAAGCCGATGTCATCCTCGAGGGATGCGCGGCCCTTGCCGATCAGGTGATACCCGACGTGCGCGGCCGCGTTCAGCCGCGATTGCGACGCGGCCTGTCGCGCGAGCTCCACCGCCTTCAACGCGATGCGAATCTGGCCTTCACCTGTTTCAGCGAGTTCTTCGACGGCGCGCCGTTGACGATCGCGGCTCAGGAAGTCCATGCGCGCAAACACGCCGGACGGGTCGCGGCGCAGCACGTTATCGACCAGGCTGACGGACTCCACATACAGCCGCCAATCGATCGTCGTCGCCAGCCGCAAGCTGGTGATGGCGTTGGCCACCGACGCCTGGCTCGCGGCCTGGCGCTGGTGCTCGCTGCGCACGATCTCCTCAGCCATCAGCCCGCGGCCGGTCAGGTGCGAGTCGAGCGCGGCGCGCAGCGGCGAGCGGCGGGCGTCGTACTCGCGCGCGCGATGCAGCATCTGCATCAGGTAGGCGTCGTGCACGTCATCGCCGATGAGGACGGACGCTTCCGCGGGTCCCGCGTCGAGCGAGGCGATGTAGACATCAGCGGCCCGGCGCGCCGCGCGGCTGGCGAGAATCTCGTCCGCGAGCCGGCGAAGGTTTTCGATCAACGCCAGCTTGAGCATGCTCGGCCACGCCCACAACTCACCGAGCGTCAGTGGTGCAACGCGTTGGAAGCTGTTCAGGAACAGGGTGAGCTGAGGCAGATCGAGGCGACTGTCTGTGTGGCGCAGCAGCGCGACCGCCATCGCGTAGACGCGCGCCTCACCGGCATGCTCGCGCGTCGAGAGCGACGGCAACTCGCGGAAGTAGCGCCGCGGCAGGTGCTTGCGGATGTCCACCAGCTCCGACGTGATCAGGTGGAAATTGTCGAGGAACCACTCGGTGGCTGGCGTGACGAAGGCGCCCTCGCGAACGTCCTGCGCAAGGGTCCGGTAGGCGGCATCGAGCACGCGGGCGTTGTCGCGCAGCCGCGGATAGATGCTGCGAGCGTGCCGTTGCTTTGGGTCGATCGTGAAATGCGCCGCGAGGGCGAGCGCTCTCTCATCGAGCCGCTCGGAGCTGAGCGGTTCGTCGCGAAAAGGCCTATTGCCGTCCCGATTGGTTGAATTAGCGGCGGTGGCTAGCAGAGCACAGCTAGAACATCCAAGAACGGTGCCAGCCCGGCCGTCGCCAATTACAACGACTTACGGGGATTTTTGGTGGGAAATGCCAAACGTCGGCAACCTGTTACCTGTAGTCTTCGCGAACCGGTGCAAACGTGTCGAGCACACGAGCGCCGAGCTTGCTGCCCCCGGAATGCCGCACATTTGGCGGAATCACGAAGACCAGGCCCGGCGTCAGGCGGTGCGACACGCCCTCAACGACCAGCTCCAGCTCGCCCGCCAGCACGCTGACGATCTGTTCGTGCGGATGCTGGTGTTCGGGAAACGTCGCGCCCGGATCGACGTCGACCCACGAGTGCGAGACGCGCTCGGAATGAATCAGTCGTGCGCGGAGACCGGGAAAGAGCTCGCGAACCGGCAGCCGCTCAATCTCAACTAGAGGCATGCCGTAGGTTACCCTACGGCTCTCCAAAGCGGGATAGAACCAGCGCGGTGCGTCGCGCAATGGTTTCTTCGCCCATCGCGTTCTTCAACTTCGCTGTCACGGTGTATTCACCGCTCGGCAGGCTCTTCAGCAGGATTTCCGTGACCGTCGGCGCCTTGTCGCCGTCAAGTTGCACGGAGCTGCTGCGATAGAAAGCCCCTGAATCCGCTTCGACGTGTAGCCAGCGATTGCCTGAGTCCTGGGCGACGATCGCCCTGACGACGACGGTGCTTGGCGCATTGCTGACGTTCGGCGTGACCCGCAGGGCCAGTTTCTCGCTCGCGCCGGTCTCGCCTGTGGCTGCCAGCAACCCGATGGTGGTGACGACGGCGAGGGTCAATCGGCCCTTCATAGTCCTGCCTCCTGCCACTGCAATCGACAGGCCATGACGCGGCTTGAGTCATCACTTAGAATCTGGGCAAAGATGAACCTGGATTTTCGCTTGCTGTTGGAACGCTCGCCGGAAGTGCGGTGCGTACTCTCGCCGGATTTCCGCATTCTCGCGCTCAGCGATGCCTACGCTCGAGTCTCGATGCGCGAACGCGACAGCCTGATCGGCCAGGTGATCTACGAAGCTTTCCCGGACAATCCAGACGACCCCGGTTCCGACGGCGTCAACAAATTGCGCGCGTCATTGGAACAAGTACGGAATGAAAAGCGCGAGCACCGGATGCCGGTCGTGCGCTATGACATTCGCCTCCAGGAAGCTCAAGGGGGCGCGTTCGCGGAACGCTATTGGAGTCCCGTCAACACGCCTGTGCTCGACGACGACGGCGGGTTGCTGTGCATTCTTCACACTGCGGTTGACATCACCGGCGTGGTCACGCTCAAGCGCGACTCGGACGCCGCGTTCGCGCAAGAACATGACCGGCTCGTGCAATCCAACATCGCCCTTGAAGCCTCCAACGAGGAGCTCGAGGCGTTCTGTTACTCGGTGGCACACGACCTGCGGGCGCCGCTGCGCGGCATCCAGGGCTTCAGCCAGGCCCTGCTCGAAGAATATGCGGCCGTGGTTGGCGAGAAGGGGCAGTCGTACCTGATGCGCGTGTCGGCCGGCGCGACGCGCATGTCGAACTTGATCGACGATCTGCTGACCCTGTCGCGCATCTCACGCGCGACATTGTCGCGCAGCAGCGTGGACCTGTCGGCGCTGGCACGTGCGGTAGCCGCCGATGTCGAACGCCTGCACGGCCGCAGCGTGCGTCTGCTTATCGCCGACGGGCTCGTCGCGAACGCCGACGCACGGCTGTTGCAGATCGTGTTCGAGAACCTGCTGGGCAACGCGTGGAAGTTCACCGCCAACACCGCCGCTCCGCAAGTAGAGGTCGGCGCGACGCGTGAAGGGGAAGGCCTGACGTGCTACGTGCGGGACAACGGCGCCGGCTTTGACGAGGCGTATGCGACGAAGCTGTTTGCGCCGTTTCAGCGCATGCACTCTGAGAAGGATTTTCCAGGGACCGGCATCGGGCTGGCGACCGTGCAACGCGTGGTGCGCCGGCATGGCGGCAGGGTGTGGGCTCGCGCCGCGGTGGACCGCGGCGCGACGATCTTCTTTACGCTGCCTGACTAAAGCAGTCCGGTTTGAGCCGGATGCCGCGACGGATTACGAACAACCAGGGTGGCCACAGCCGCACTTCACTGAGGCGGCCTCACCGGCGTTCTCACACTGCGCGCTGCAGTACTTGCCATGCGCCGACTTCTCGGGCACGAGGCACTTGCAGGCGGGATGCGCGCATTTGTCCATATCTTTCATGACGTCCTCCTTGGGACCCCGCCGTCAGGCGGACTGTTCGGTGTAGGCCGCGACGGACCAACCGTCCGAGCGCAGCTGCGATGCGAGGGCCGCGTGACGCTGCAGGGCCGACACGAGATCGCGATAGATCTCGACGGTGCCGCGCTTCACGTTGAAGTGGGGAATGGTCACGACGCTGTAGCCAGCCGCGCCCGTCTTGGCGACGCCGATGGTGAGCAGGCGATTCTTCATGCGAAACTGCCAGCGCACCATCTCGCTGGTGGCGGGCGCCTGGGGAGTCGAAGTAGTCGTCTTCATACCCCTTGCTATATCAAGGACCGTGCCAGAGAAAACGCGGTGCACCGCGTGCACCTCGTGCACAATGTGCACCCTGCGCACCAAAGGTGGAACCGACCTACGCCACCGTTAGCAATTGGCGGAGCTGCTCGAGGTCCGCCGGCTTGACCAGGTGGTGGTTGAAACCGGCCGCGACCGAACGCTTCCGATCCTCGTCCTGCCCCCAGCCGGTGAGCGCGATCAGCGAGATGTGCCGGCTGGCTGGATTGGCGCGAATGCGTCGCGCCACTTCGTAGCCGTCCATGCCGGGCATGCCGATGTCGAGCAGCACCACATCCGGCTTGAAACCTTCAACACATTCGAGCGCCATCCGCCCGCTGTGGGCGAGCGACACTTCGGCGCCCAGCACGCGCAGCAGCATGGCAAGGCTCTCGCCGCCGTCGCGGCTGTCATCCACGATCAGGATGCGACGAGCGGGTAAGGGCTGCAGCATCTGCGTCGGAGCCGTGCTGATCGTCGCCTGCGCCATCACCGGCAGCCGCACGATGAACTCGCTGCCCAGGCCGGGGCCTTCGCTGCGCGCTTCCACGGTCCCGCCGTGCATGCCGACCAGGCTCTTCACC
>DATMJU010000569.1:0-4666 GCA_035553795.1 Vicinamibacterales bacterium | reverse complement strand
CTGACGGCGAGCGCGGTGACGGGCACGCCAAAGTGCGCCGCCGCCATTTCCAGCAGCACGCGTCTCGCTTCCGCCGCGACGCGGCGCATCGGATAGCCGTCCGTCTGCAGCGCGTCCGATCCGCCGGAGCCGCCCTGGTCGGGCGTCGTATCCGTGGCGCCCATGATGCAGGTGGTGTTCTCGAACGCGATGTCGAGTTCGTCCGCCATGATCTGGCGGAACGCGGTGCCGGTGCCCTGGCCTAAATCGGTCTTGCCGACGAAGAACGTCGCGGTGTTGTCCGGACGGATCACGATCCACGAATCGAGCTGCAGGAAATCGATATCGGGATACGGGCCGGCCGGCTGCGCGGCTGCTTGCTGCAGGAATGCGTCAACGCCCTCAATGGAGATAGCGGCGACCGAGGCAATCATCAGCCCCGAGGCTTGAAGGAAGGTGCGGCGTGAAGATTCCATCACGCCCTCCTCTTCGCGGCCAGTTTCACCGCGGCGTTGATGCGGTAATACGTCATGCAGCGGCAGAGCGTGTTCTTCATGCCCTCGCGAATCTGCGCGTCGGTGGGATTCGGTGTCTTGTCGAGCAGCGCCTTGGCGGTGAGGATCTGCCCGTTCTGGCAGAAGCCGCAGGCCGGCACCTGCTCGTCGATCCACGCCTGCTGAATCGGATCGAGCTGGCCGTCTTTCGACAGGCCTTCGAGCGTCGTGATCTCGACGTTCTGCACTTGCGACACCGGCCGGACGCACGAGCGAACAGCTTCACCGCGAATCAGCACCGTGCAGGCTCCGCATTGACCGAGCCCGCAACCAAATTTCGGCCCGGCGAGATCGAGGTCGTTGCGAAGGATGTAAAGGAGGGGCGTCGACGGTTCGACATCGAGCGTGTGCTTCTTGCCGTTCACCGAGAGCGTGACTGCTGCCATGGCCGAGATTATAGGAGTTATGCTCTCCGCATGCTGACCACCACGCGCCTGTACATGTTCATCGCATTTGTGCTCGCGCTCGCTACCTGGACCGGCGCGGCCCTGCACGAAACGATTGGCAGCCACCCCGGCTGGTATTCGCAGCCGGTCCGCCACGTTCGAGAGGCGGCCACCGCGCCCGGCACGATCAACGCCTGGCCTTTCACCACGACGTTTCTCCTGGTAACCACGCTCGCGGCGGGCATCGCCTTTGCCGGGTACCGCGGACCCGCCCGCGTTGGCGTACTGGTCATTCTGGCCGCGACAGCGGCGATCCTCGCGGCGACCCTGGCCTACTTCGTGCCGACGCTAATGCGCCTCGCCAACCACGCCGCACTGAGCGACGCCGAGATCGTGTCGATGTCCATGACGTGGATGGCTGTGAACCTCGCGCGGCTGGCGACGCTGCTCGTACTGGTCGTGTCGAGCCTAATCGTGCTCCGCCGGCTCGCGTAGAACGAGGGAGCGGCCCTACGGTTTCCGGGCGGCCTTCTGCGCGCGGCCGTTCTGGTGCAGCACCAGCGAACTGCCGTCGGCGGCGAACTCGAGCTGAGCATCCACGACCTTCAGGAAGAACATCGTTTCAGAACTCGGGAAGATCTGCAGCTTGCCCTGCCCGGTGAGCTGAGCCATCAGCTGCTCGCCTTCGAGCGTGATCGTCATGATCGCGGCCGGCGCGAGTTGATAGGCGCCCACGTACTTCGACAGCGTCGCCGCCGGCAACTTGACCTCGACCCGCTCGCTCGTCAGCGTCACCGCGTCGCCGTGCATCAGCGCCGCGAGCTGTCCGGCGAGCGTGCCCGGCACGTTGCCGTTGACATTGGACAGCACGATCACCACCGTGCGCGAATCCGGGTAGTACGACATGTAGGTGTTGAAGCCGTCGATGCCGCCTCCGTGAGAGATGGCGCGCCGGCCCTTGTCGAGTGTTGAGGCGACACCGAGGGCGTAGTCGTTCTTGAAGGGCGTGATCATTCGATCGACCGACGCCTTGGAGATCACCTTGCCGCCGAACAGCGCCTGCTCCCACTTCAGCAGATCTCCCGTGGTCGAGTACAGCGCGCCGGCCGCATGCGGCACCGACATGTGCACGTAGCCGGCGTTGGCGTATCCGGCGCCGGTCCTGACGTATCCGCTTGCGCGGCGCTTGATGATCGCCGTGTTGGAGTCGTAACCGGTGTCCGTCATGCCGAGCGGCGTAAAGAAGTTGTCGGCGAGGAACTTCTCGTAGCTCTGGCCGCTGACCTTCTCGATGATCGAGCCGAGGACCAGGTAGCCCGAGTTGCTGTAGCTCATCTGCTCGCCGGGACCGAAATCGAGCACTCGATCGCGCAGCGTGGCGATCGTGCCGTCAACCGTGGTTGCGGCACCCTTCGCAGAGTTGTAAGACGGCAGCGCCGTGAAGTTGGCAATCCCGGATGTGTGCGTCAACAGGTTGTAGATCGTGATGCGGTCCCACGCCATTGGCTGATCGGGCATGTAGGTCTTGGTCCGATCGTCGACCTTGAGCTTGCCGCGTTCTTCGAGCAGCAGGATGGCGGCAGCGGTGAACTGCTTGGTGATGGAGCCGAGGCGGAACTTTGTAGCAGGCGTGTTCGGCACATCCAGCTCGAGGTTCGCCATGCCATAGGCCTTGTCGAGGACGACGGCGCCGTCCTTGGCGACGAGCACCGTGCCCATGAAGGTGCCGGCCTTCACGTGACTCTGGATCACCTGCTCCATGCGCGCGGTGTCCTGCGAGAACGCAATGGAGGCGGTGAAGAAGAGCAGAATAGCCGCGATACGAATAGTCTTGAACGGCATCACCATGGGCGGGATTATCGTCCAGAATGCGCGCCTTCTATCACCCCTCACAAGCCGCCCACGACCCTCAACAGTTCATGCGCTACGGGCGTATCGTCCCGCCGAAGGACCGGCCGGAACGCACGGACAAGTTGCTTGGCGCGCTGGATCGGCTGGGTATTCCGGTGACGGCGCCGCAAGGAGATGATGCGGCCGCACGGCTCGCGGTGCACACCGAAGGGTTCCTCGCATACCTCGCGTCGGCGTGGGACCGCTGGCAGGACTTGCCGGATCCCGGGCCCGAAGTCTGGCCCAACACCTTTCCATATTGGAGCGGCCGCCCCGAGCAGCGTGCTCGTCCCGAGTGCCCGGCCACGCACCTCATCGCGCAGACCGGCTGGTATCTCGGCGATATGTCGGTCTCGATGGGGAAGGACACCTGGTTGTCGATCCGTGAATCCTGCAACACCGCTGTCGCGGCGGCGGACGCGGTCGCCGCGCACGGTGGCAGCGCGTATGCGCTCTGTCGTCCGTCGGGTCACCACGCGCGCGCGGACCGCGCCTCAGGCTTTTGCTTTCTCAACAACACCGCGATTGCGGCGGAGCGGCTGCGACGCAGTTTCGATCGTGTCGCGGTGCTCGACGTTGACGCGCATCACGGCGATGGCACACAGCAGATCTTCTATTCACGACCCGACGTGCTGACGATTTCCATCCACGCCGATCCTGTCAATTACTATCCGTTCTTCACGGGCTATGAAGCGGAACGCGGCATCGGCGCAGGAGAGGGGTCGAACGTCAACCTGCCGCTTGCCCACGGTTCAAGCGGAAGCGAGATGTTGCGCGCTCTCGACCGCGCCAGCAAGGCGATCACCGCGTTTCGGCCGGGCGTGCTGGTTGTGGCGCTCGGCTTCGACGCGCACGTCCTTGATCCGATCGGCGTGCTGAAGCTCGAGGCCCAGGACTTCGGCGTGATCGGCGCGCGCATCAAGGCGTTTGAACTGCCGACGCTGATCGTTCAGGAAGGAGGCTACGCCCTCGATGACATCGGAGCGTGCCTCGAAGAGTTCCTGGCGGCCGCCCAGTAGGCCTAAAAGCGGCGCAAGTACGAGGCCTTCAGAAACAGGCCGCGGTTGACCATCAGGTACTTGTCGCGCGGATCGACCGGGCTGCCAACGCCCGGCACGGGTTCCACCGAGCCGAAGCCCTTCTCGTAGAGCGAGCCGTAACCCGCGTGCACGACGGTGCCGGGCACGAACTCGTATGACGCCAAGAAGTCCGTCAGCACGGTGTCGCGCGAGCTGTCGTACTGCGCCAGGACCCGCACCAGGAAATGCTTGTCGAACTGGTACGTCGTCTTGGAGTTGAGAATGTTGACGTCGTAGACCTCGGCGCCGGTGTCGGGGTTCCAGAAACGCACGCGGTTGAACTCGATGTTCTGCGAGAGATGCTGATTCGGTTGAATCGTGGTCTCGACGTTGAAGCTCCGCGACCGGCCCTGGAACGGATCCGTCTCGCTATAGAAGATCGCGGGACCTTCGCGGAAGTTGCCTGACAGGTTCAACCACCGCAGCGTCTGCATGTTGCCGAAGAAATTGAAGTCGCTGCCGGTGCGGTACTTGGTGCCGAGCCAGGTCTCGTGGCCGCGGCCGTGCGAGAAGTTGATAAAGCCCTGTCGCGTGACGTTGAAGCGCAGTCCGGAGTGGATGAAGTCCTCGTCGCCGCCCTGGACGCGGTCGCGCGCGTATTTCGCAAAGACGAACGGGTGGACGCGCTGCAACCAGGTTGACTTCGGGTAGAAGTTGATCTCGCTGAACGTCCACGCGCCCGTGAAGCCGGTGCGGTTGTAGAACGCCGTGTCCATCAGGAAGTCTTCGTCGAAGTGCTCGACCTGATTCAGGCTGAAGTAGCGGCGCGTTGCAAAGT
>DATMJU010000568.1:0-12548 GCA_035553795.1 Vicinamibacterales bacterium | reverse complement strand
GACATCGTATCCGCCTTTCGGAAACTGTCCACGAGACCGGATCAACTCCAAGGGTGAATTTGACGCCGAAGGAAACCCGACACTTAAAATCCAGGTGTCGGCAGATGAGAATTCCAAAGGCGTCTCGCTGACGGCTATTATCGACACCGGGTTCTCAGGCTTCGTTCTACTCCCTATCCAATACTCGTTATCCCTCGGCTTAGCGCCCAAAAGCACCACTGCGATGAAGCTGGCTGACGATCACCTTTGCATCGGCATCCTGGCAAACGCGTATGTTCGTTTAGACGATGCGAACGGTCGGCAGGGCGTCGTCACTCTTGAACGAAACTGTAACGAAGTCCTCATAGGGATGGATTTCTTAAGGCAGTTCGGCCTCGCGCTTTCAATCTTCACAAAGCAAATCTTGTTGCTGCAAGAAGCGACGTTGATAAAGATGCTTGAAAAGGAGACTGCGGACACCGCTAAGCCTGCAGCCATTCCAACCGGTTTCACACCGAAATGAGCATTCTCGCGTCGGCATTCGAGGGCCGACGGAGCGCCAAATCGTAGCACTCGAACATCCTTACGCCGCCTGATCAGAGGTGATTGATTTCAATTCAGAAGGGGAACACAGGGGGGAACGCACCCCGGAACCATGTGTTCCCACCAAAGTAACGTCCGTTGGCAAGCTAGGCGTCGAATGCAAAGCGCCAGATGTCGAAAGGCGTGATTGCCAATCGGTTTCACGGCAACCATTTAGCCGATCCCAACCCCAATAGCTTCTGGCACGCACCGGCGGCGTTCTTTGCCGCCACAACCGAAGCCTGTGCAAAATTCTAGGCGTGAGCGACCCCCCCCCTGTAAGGGGGGTAGGCGGCCCCGTGCCCGTCGAAGGGGGGTCGCTCACGCCTAGCTCGTCGCAGTAGCAGTTGGGTCGGCGGCGGACCGTTCTCTACGGAAGGAAGTTGCGCTTAGAGTGACCGGCCGCAAGGTTTCGCCACAAATCGGCGTTCAGGAAAATAGGCAACGCCCTCACACCGCAAGGTCGTTGACGCGACGCTGATCGTCGCCGCGCAGCATCCGCCCGATGTTGCGACCTCAGGCATATCCGCACGACCTCAGTGGTCTTCGGACAATTTGCCTCCCGAATCATCGGGCGCAATTCCAATCCAAGGTAGCCCGCACCTATCCGCTCCAGTGGCGCGATACCAGGTGCCAAAGAGATGCGGACCATCACGTCATTGATGCTGGGCTCGCTCTCGTCCCCGTCAAGACTCTCCGCTTCGCTTCGACCACGCCGAACGGCGTGGCTCCGGTCTTGACGGGGTCCTCGACCGAGCCTGGAAGCCGGCTCTTACGTGATGGTCCGGGCGCCTGTGGCCCGCAACGTTCCGCAGGTCACTGCATTCCACGGCCGCGTATGGACGACATCATCGATCGCGAAGTCGAGTTCGAAGAAACGAGCCTCGTGCGATGCCGCGAACTGCTCGGCGATGAAGGCGGAGAATTGTCCGACGAGCAGCTCGATGCGATTCGCCAACACGCCCAAGCGATGGCCAACGTCCTGGTCGAATTGTTCCTCACCGAAAATTCTCAAAGCTGAACCGCATGTTTGACTTGCCGATGCAGAACGACGGCGTTAATCTGCGACCTATGGTTGGCGCGATTATCTACATCCGCGTCAGTACCAAAGAGCAGACGGAAAACCTCAGCCTGCCGACACAACTCCGAGTCTGCGAAGAGTACTGCCGCCGAGAAGGTTACGAGGTCCTTGAGCGCTTCAAAGAAGAAGGCGAGAGCGCGAAAACTGCGGATCGGAGCGAGCTTCAGCGTTTGCTCGCGTACTGCCGCAGCAACAAAGGCAAAGTGCACTTCCTGGTCGTCTTCAACTTGACCCGCTTCGCGCGGGACAAGTACGACCACTTCGCGCTCCGTTCGCACCTGAAGTCGCTAGGCATTTCCTTGCGGTCGGCGACGGAGCCGATCGATGACACATCGACCGGGAAACTGATGGAAGGCGTCCTTGCTGCCTTCGCGCAGTTCGACAACGACGTTCGTTCGGACCGAACGCGAGCGGGAATGCAGGAAGCGCTTCGGCGCGGACGATGGACATTCCTGGGACCGCTTGGCTACCTGAATGCACCGCGCGGAATGCGGGGAAGCCTGATGCCGGATCCAGAACGCGCGGCGATCGTTCGCCGAATCTTCAAGCATTACGCGACCGGCACGTATACGAAGCAAGAAATTCTGGAGAAAGCAACGCAATGGGGGCTGACCAATCGCAGAGGCCAGTCGCTGAGCTCACAAGCGATCGGCATGCTCCTGCGAAATCGACTGTATATCGGCATCATCGACGTCCCGGAGTTTGGTGTTCGCGATCAGCGCGGCGACTTCGATCCGTTGATCAGCGAAGAGATCTTCTATAAGGCCCAAGCGGTTCTGTCGGGCAAAGTGCCCATGACTGCTCCGTTGTTGAAGCGCCGACCAGACTTCCCGTTGCGCGGATTTGTGCGCTGCGCAACCTGCGATCGCGGCCTTACGGGCAGCTGGTCGAAGGGACGCACGCATTACTACGCCTACTACCACTGCCGGCCCGGTTGCCGCGGTATCAACGTGACTAAGGAGAAGCTCGAAGGGGCCTTCGTCGACGAACTCGCGCGGTTGCAACCTTCTGCGGGATACATGCGCTTGCTGAAAGACACGGTCGTGAAGGTGTGGAACGAACGGCAGTCCTCTGTCCAGTCGGATCTTCAGGCGGCCGAGCAAGCCAGGCAGAAGCTGCAGAAGAAGTTAGACCGACTGGACGAAGCGTTCTTATTCGAACGGTCGATCGACATCGATACTTACGATCGCCACGCGGATCGGGTGCGCGAGCAGATGACCTTGCTCAAGATCGACGAGCACACCTCGAAGCTCGAAGAAATGGACGTTGAAGGCATCCTGGCGTTCGCTGAGCGCGTCTTACCGCGCACCGCAGACCTGTGGGTACAAGCCTCGCTCGATCAACGACAGCGCCTGCAGCAGCTGTTCTTCCCGCAGGGAGTCGCGTTCGACGGCAATTGCTTTGTTGGAACCGCCGTAACCGCACCGGCTTTCAGTTACTTAGAGCCGGTTGCGGATGGAAAAGAAAGGATGGTGGACCAGACCGGGATCGAACCGGTGACCTCATGAATGCCATTCATGCGCGCTCCCAACTGCGCTACTGGCCCACTCAGGGAAGAGACCAATTGTAGCGCGTTGGACCCGGTTCGGGCAAATTTCTTAGCGTTTCAGGGATATTTCGCGGCCGCGGCCGGAAACGGCACGGAACTTCGGCCGGGGTCGATCCGTCCTTGTTGTTGACAGTCGACACCAAGACTCATAGTGTCGTCTATCGACACCATGACCAGAACCAACCCCGATTTGCTCCCCGGCACGCTCGACCTCCTGATCCTTCGCACGCTGCAAAAGGACCCGCTCCACGGCTGGGCAATCTCCGACCGCATCCAGCAGATCTCCGAGGACGTGCTGCAGATCAACCAGGGCTCGCTCTACCCCGCCCTGCACCGGCTCGAACACCAAGGGTGGATCGAGGCCGAATGGAAGGTCTCCGAGCTCGGCCGCCGGGCAAAGTACTACAAGCTGACGACGTCGGGCAGGAAGCAACTGACGATCGAGACGCGCGAGTGGGATCGCATGCAGAACGCGATCAGCCGCGTCATGAAACTGGCCTAGCCATGAATCTCCGCGACCTCAAATTGCGCGCCCGCGCGCTGTTCACGCCCAGGCGCGCCGAACGTGACCTGCACGACGAGCTGTCATTCCACATCGAACGCGAGGCCATGAAGCTGATGGAGCAAGGTGTGCCGCCGGAAGATGCGCGGGCGAAGGCGCAGGCCCGGTTTGGATCGACGACCCTCGCAGCCGACGAATGCCGCGACGAACGGGGCACCGCGTTGATCGACAACACCGTCAGCGATCTTCTCTACGCGCTTCGATCGTTCAAGCGCGCGCCGCTGGCGGCGCTGACGATCGTAGCCACGGTGGCTGTCGGCCTTGGCGTGGTCGCCGTGCTGTTCAGCATGCTCAACGTCTTCGTGTTCCGCATCGACACCGCGCCGGACATCACCGAGCTGTACGAGGTCGATCGTCCGATCGACGACAGTGGGCAGCCCGATTTCACGCGCCCGCAACTTGAAGCCATGCGCCGTGACACCAAGGTGTTCACGGACGCGTTCGGAACGATCATCGAAGTCGACCTCCGCGTCGATGGACGCGTCATCAACACCACACTCGTCACCGGCAACTTCTTTGAGGTGGTGCGCGTGAACCCGGTGATGGGCCGGGCGTTCACGCCCGCCGACGACGAACGTGGCGGCAATCCGGTGGTCGTGCTGAGCGACCGCGGGTGGGAGCGCCGATTCAATCGCGACCCTAACGTCCTTGGGCGCACGGTGCTCGTCTCCGGCGCGCCATACGAGATCATCGGCGTCATGCCGCCTGGGTTCCGCGGCCTCCAGGTCACCGCGCCAGACATGTGGGCGCCATTCAGCCGCGTCGGCGACTTCGACCCGGACAACCGCGGGCTCGAAGACAAGGTCGGCCTCGACATCGTCGGCCGGCTGAGGCCCGGTATGACGGTGGGCAATGCGCGGGCGCAGTTGCAAGCGTGGGACTCCAACCGGCAGGCCGGGGCGGTCGATCGCCGGGCGATGAACCTGGAGCTGCTGCCGCGGCAGGGCACTGTGCCTCAGCCGATGGAAGCGATCATGGTCTTCACGCCGCTGTTCATCGTGTTCGGCCTCATCCTCATGATCGGCTGCGCCAACGTCGCCAACCTGCTGCTGGCGCGAGGCGTGGCCCGGCAGCGCGAGATCGGCATTCGACTTTCGCTCGGCGCATCGCGCCGCCGCATCGTGCGGCAGCTGATGACCGAGAGCGTGCTGCTGGCGCTGATGGCCGCGGCCGGCGGCTACGTGATCTCCCGCCTCGCGCTCGAGGGCGCCGTCGCGTTCATGATGCGCACCATGCCGATGGATCTCGGCGACGTCAACTTCGGGGTGCCGGCAGCGGACTGGCGCGTGGCGCTGTTCCTGGTCGTGACCGCGATCCTGGCCACGGCCTTCTTCGCGCTCATTCCGGCGCTGCAGGCGACGCGCGTCGAGCCGGTGCGCACGATGCGCGGAGAGCTGGTGAGGGACGCGAAACCAGGCCGCGCCCGCAACACGCTGATCGGCCTGCAGGTCTTTGCGTCGGCGCTGCTGCTGATCTGCGCGGCAATCTTCCTCCGGAGCTCGACGGCATCGTCGCAATTCGATCCGGGCATACGCACGTCCGATACGGTGCTGATCGACATCAACGAGTCCAAGCGCGAGGCAATGCTGCAGTCCATTGCCGGCGAATCCATCATCACGTCGCACGCGGCTATGCGACCGCCACTGCTGGCGCTGCCCCTCAAGGCGTTTGCGGATCCCGGGAGCGGCAAGGCATCCGTGTCTTACAAATTCGTGTCCGAACGCTACTTCGATGTGATCGGAGTGCCCATCGTCCGCGGGCGCGCATTCAGCGAGGCGGAACGCAACGACACTTCGGTGGCGATCGTTTCCGAGTCCGTGGCACGCACGTTATGGCCCAGTGGAAGCGGCGTGGGCGAAACCTTCCGCCTCGAAGCCGACCTGACACCGGGCTCGGGCAACTCGATACTGCAGGTCAATCCGGATGCAGGCGGTGATGAGCCGATTGCTGCGCCCCGCACGGTCACGGTGATCGGCGTTTCTCGTGACGTGCGCGGCTTCCGCCTCACGGACGTGCGGGACGCGGGTGTGTTCCTGCCGATCGCCCCGCAGGGACCGCGCACGACCATAGTCGCGCGTGTTCAGGGCGACCCGACGCTGGCGCGCGATACGCTGCTCGAAACGTTCACCAAGATCGATCCGAACATGGGACAGATCATCACCTTGCGGACGGTGGCACGGCTCGAGATGTTCTTCCTGCAGATCGCGTTCACGGTGTCGCTGATTCTCGGCGGGCTCGCGCTGGTGCTGACGGTCTCGGGATTGTTCAGCGTGCTGTCGTACCTCGTCGAACAGCGCACCAGGGAGATCGGCGTGCGAATGGCGCTGGGCGCCACCTCTCAGCGGGTGACGCAGATGATGCTGGCCCAGACCACGCGGCCGGTGATGATCGGGCTGCTGGCCGGCGCCGGTCTTGCGGCATCGCTTGCGACGTGGCTGCTGTCGACGGAGTTCGGCGGGCTGATTTCCCAGATCGTGCACGTGACCGATCCGGTCGCGTATCTCACCAGCCTGGCGGTGATTGTTGTGGCGTGCATGGCAGCCGCGTGGGTTCCGGCGAGCCGGGCGTCCCGGGTTGATCCGATGAAGACGCTGCGGCAGGAATAGTCAGCGCGGCACCACCGGGCGGGACAGCAGGTCCTTGAACGCGGCGCTGTCCAGTACCGATCCGTGTCCGTCGGCGTAGGTGCGCACCGCCCACTTCCGAGCCTGCACCCAGCGATCGAAGTATTGCGTCAGCTCGTTGTTCGAACCGCGCTCGATGAAGCCGCTGGCGGTAGCGTCGATCAAGTCGCCGCCGAACAGGATGCCCTCCGTTGGCAACCAGGCGACCAGCATCTCGTTCGAGTGGCCGTTGCGCCCGATGTCGTGAATCTCGACGGTGCGCGTCGCATCCGAGAACACGCGCGGCCCGGTAATGATCTCGACGGGCGCCCCGGCGATCTTCTCGAGAAACGCCTGATTGCCCGGCGTGGTCACGACCTTCGCGCCGGCGCCGGCATAGGCGCGAATACCCACCGAGTGGTCGTCATGGTGGTGGGTGGGCACAACGAAACGAATCGGCTTGCCGGGCGCGAGCGACGCGATCTGCTTGATCGTCGCCGCCGCGCTCGACGGCGGCGCGTCGACGACCAGCACGTGATCCGCGAATCCGACGACGAGCGAAGCGCTGCCTCCTCCCACCATCCAGACATCGCGTCCGAGCTGGCGAACCTGCGGTATCGACGTGTCCGCGGTGAACGCCGTATAGCCGGCGGGAGGACGCACGAGATCGTCGGGGCTGCGATAGTTCGGCGTCGCCTCGGCGTAGATGCGTTCCTCCATGACCTCGCCGCCGATGGACACTACGCGCTTGGTAGGCAACAACACGCCGTTCAAGTCGCGATAGTCCAGGAACTCCGTCTCGCCGGCGCTCAAGCCGGCCACGCGATCGTCGGCGATGCCGAAGGTGCAATGCAGCCGGCCGGTCTCCGGATGAAAGCCCACCATCAGCGGCCCGTTGGGTGTGGTCGTCATCACCGCGTCGACGACGATGCCGCTGGCGAGCGTCATGCGGCCGGCCGGCCTTATACGGCGGCCGCTTTCGACGACGTCGAGAAGGATCAGCTGCGGCAGGAGGTAGAGATTGTTGATCTGCGTCGACGCGCGCGGGTACTCGGCAACCGTGTAGGTCTGGTGGCGATGGTTGACGAAGTACGACTTGTCGCCGTCCGTGACAAACCGGTGGGAGCGATGGATGTTGCCTGGGTAACTGCGCTGCTGATCGACGACCACCCGGCCTTTCTCGAGATCGATGAAGAGCTCGGAGCTGTGAGGCACCCGGTCGTACGGCGGCGCCGCAGCACGACTCTGATGCCGCCACACATCGTCGCCGGCGAACCGCACGCGCATCTGGCGCGCCGCCCGGAGCGCCTCGACCCCGCCATGAGCGGCAACCGCACGATCGACGAGCTGCTTCGCGCGATTATAGGACGCGATGATGTTCGGCGCATCCTGAGAACGCGCGGCGGCTGACGCTGCCAGCAGGAAGAACAGGGCCAGGGTAGAAGCAATCTTCATTTCGCTACTCCGCGCGCAGGGTTTCGATCGGCTCCACTCGCTCGGCGCGCCTGGCCGGATGCCACGCGGCGATCGTCGCCAGCGCGAGCAGCGCGATGGTCGCGAGCGAAAACGTAACGGGATCAATGGGCTGCACGCCCTCGAGCAACCCCTGGATCAAGCGCGTGCCCATGACGGCGGTGAGCAGTCCGGCTGTCGCGCCGACTACAGACAGGACGAGCGCTTGCCGCACCACCAGCCAGCGGACACCGCCGCG
Organism: Vicinamibacterales bacterium; assembly: GCA_035553795.1. GTDB lineage: Bacteria > Acidobacteriota > Vicinamibacteria > Vicinamibacterales > UBA2999 > 12-FULL-67-14b. The sequence continues at coordinate 4,481 of DATMJU010000568.1, read as the reverse complement.
GCTGGCACCGAGCGCGACACGAATGGCGTACTCACGGCGCCGCTGCTGCGAGTTCAGCACGATGACGGCGTACAGGCCGCTGATGCACAACACCAGCGCGACGCCACCAAAGACGACGAGGGCGATCATCACCAACCGGTGTCGTGCCATGCCCGCGGACAGCGCCTGCTCGGCGGTGGTGACCGCGGCTACCGCGATGCCGGGATCAACCGCATGCACCGCCGCTCGCAGGTCCGCGGCGAGAGTGGCCGATCGAAACGCACCGGTGCGCACCGCGATGTGGCGCCGCGGCCAGGAGTACTGGTAGGTCGTTCCGAACGATGTCGGCCGAATCGCTTCGGTGACTCCGTGTGCGCGCATGTCGGCCATGATGCCGACGACGGTATTCCACTCCCTGCCCGGCGTACCCGGCCCAATGTAGACCTCTGCGCCCAGGGCATCCCCGTTAGGCCAGAACCTCCGCGCCATGGTTTCGTTGATCACGACGGCTTTGGGCGCGTTCAGGGAGTCGGTCGGCAATAAGTCGCGGCCCGCGATAATGCGCGCGCCGATGTCGTTCACGAAGTTGGGCGATACCGATAGATACGCCACCTCTCCACGGGGTGAATCTGCAGGAGCCCCTTTTATCGCCAGTCCCGCCATGGTTCCACCCCACAACGGAAAACCCACAGAGGCCGTGGCCGCGGTGACACCAGGAATCTGCCGCACGCGCTCCAGCACGTCACGTTCGAACTGCAGTTGCGCCTCGGTGGTGCGATACCGCGCCCCCGGCAGGTTGACCTGCAGCCAGGTCAGGCCGGACGGGTCGAAACCCAGCTCGCGCTGGGAGAGATGCTGCACGGTCCTGATCAACAAGCCGGCGCCGACGAGCATGACGAGCGCGATGGCGACCTGTGCCGCGACCAGCGCGCTTCGGGTCGCCGTGACACCCGCGTCGCCGGTAGTGGAACGAGATGACCTGAGCGTGTCGTTGGCGACGACGCGGACGACGCTGCGAGGCAGTAATGCCGAGAAGAGTCCGATGAGAAAACCCGTCGCGATCCCTGCAAAGATCGTGGGGAGATCAAGGGAGAACGGCGCGATCCGGCCGAGGAAGAACTGCTGATAGCGCGCGGCCACGGTGATCAGTCCGTAGGCGATCCATATACCCGCAAGCGATCCCACCAGCGAGAGGACGAACGTGTCCACGAGTTGCTCGACGAACAGCCGGGCGCGCGTGGCGCCGAGCGCCGCTCGCACGGCCATCTGGTGCCGGGCCGCAACTGCCTGCGCCGTTGATAATCCGGCGAGGTTGGTGGCAACAATCATCAGCAGCAGCAGCGCGGCGGCAGCAATGGCCATCAATGCCGGCCTCGCTGATCCAACCAGTTCGTCTCGCAGAGGCCTTGCGACCCACGTCTGGCTGCGCTGCAACTCGGGGAAGCGATCCTGCTGCTGCCTCGAGAACACCGCCAGAAAGGCTTCGACGTCCTGCTGGGACGCGTGGGGCGCGCGCCGGGCGAGCACGGTCAGTACGCGTCGTGTGCGGATGTCCGACAGCAGTGCGGGCATGTCGGCCGGCAACCACGCGTCGGTATTGGTGAAGTAGGGCGGCACAAACTGCGCCGGCATGACGCCGACGATGGTTCGCGCGCGGCCATCGACCACCATCGCCCGGCCGATCACATCGCCGGCGCCCGATAACTGCTCGCGCCAGAAGCGGTCGCTGACGATAGTGGCGCTGGTTTCATCCGGCAGCCAGAGGCGGCCTTGAACCGGAGAGACGCCAAGCAGCGAGAAATATTCGGAAGTCACGCCGCTCACGAGGATGTTGGACGTGCCATCTGCGTTCGTGTACGTCGCGCTGGTCGGCCGGATCCCGGCGAGCTGGGCCAGAGGCGGCGCATTGCCGCGAAGCTCTTCGAACACATGTGTCGAGACCGCCGACGTCGCGCCGTCCACGCTGGTCAGTAGCGAGACCAGCTCGTGGCCGTCCCTGTACGGCAGCGGATCGATGAACGCGCTCTTGACGATCGTCAGGCTGGCGCACGCCACGCCAATCGCCAGCGCCAGCGTGCCGCAGGAAGCGGCTGCATACAGCGGCCGGTCACGGAATTGCCTGAATGCGGGGCGCAGCAGATCGCGGGCGCTGACGCGCGCGACCGGCTCGAAGTCGAACTGACGCGCATCTGCCTGGCGCCTGCCGGAGATACGACAGGCGAACACGGATTGAATCGCCTGGCTCCAGTACCAGCGCGCCGCGGCGGCGGCACCGCGCCGCTCGTGCACGGCGTGGAAGCCCTCGTGGAGATCGCCAACGACGACATCTCGCGATCGCTCATCGAGCAGCGACTGGAGAAGTCTTTCCGCGAGATGCGGCGGACGGACGGTGCTCATGATCGCTCCAGTTTGGGTTCAAGCCCCTGCATCAGCCGGCGAACCGCGCGTAACGAGCGCGCGAGCGATCGCCGGCCCTCGGCGCTCAGTTTGTAGAAGCGCTTGCTGCGGCCGCCGCGCTCGGGAGTCGGCTCGCCGTATCGAGAGGTGACGAGGCCGCGAGATTCGAGGCGCTCGAGCGTCGTGAAGATCGCGCCCGGTGAGACCTCGCGCTCGGCCCGCGCCTTCAACTCCTCGCGGATCGAGGTGCCGTAGGCGTCCTCGTCGAGGCGCATCACGGCGAGCATCACGAGTTGTTCGAAGTCACCCAGGTTCTCGGCCATCGGCTGGATTGAACTACATTGCAGTAAAAATAACAACTACGACGTAGGAAAAATGGGATGAACGCCGGGATGGGCGGGGGGACAGCGTACAGAGTGCGCAAGGTGCACAACGTGCACCTTGTGCAACCCGTCTATTTCGCCCGAAGCGCCACGGCGGGATCGATGCGTGAAGCGCGCCACGCGGGACCGGCGATCGAAATCGCTGCCGTCACGCCAAGCACCACCATCACGAGAGCAAACGTCACGAGATCCAGTGGCTGCACCCCGAACAGCATCGTTGAGATCAACTGGCTGAATGCGGCAGACAGCAGCAGGCCGATGACCAGGCCGGTGGCAATCACCTTCATCGCGCTGCCGACGACCAGCTTGCTGAGGTCGCCTGACGTGGCGCCGAGGGCGCGTCGCAGGCCGAAGTCGCGCACGCGCTGCTGGACCGAATACGCGAGGATGCCGAACACGCCGACCATCGCCAGCGTCACCGCGAGCGCGGCAAACGACGCCACCATGACGGCGCGGAACCGGTGACGACCGGTGGCCGCCCACTCGACGTCCTCGAGCGTGGTGATCGACGAGACGCTCACGAGCTGGTCCTTGTCGACCTTCGTGATCGCGGCGCGAACTGCGGACGTGAGCGCGTCGGCCTTACCCGTCTTGGGCCTGACCAGCAGCATCACGTCGCCAATCAGGTCCTGCGCCAGCGGCGTGTAGATTTGCACATAGTCCTTCGCCTCATCGGGCCGCTGCTTGACCTGCTTGGCCACGCCGACCACCTCGAGCACCGCCGGCGCGTCGCCAGGAGCGGCATCAACCGCTTTGAAGGCGATCTGCAGGCCGATCGGGTTGCGGTCGCCCAGCGTCCGCGCGAAGGCTTCATTGATGATGACCGTGCGCGGCTTGCCACGCGTATCGCGCGCGTCGAAGTTGCGGCCGGCGACGATGGGCAATTCGATCGTCGTGAAGTACGACGGGCTGGCGATCGCATACTGCGTGACAGGCTTGCGGCTCGGATCCACCGGCGGATCGCCCACCACCTCGTAGTGCCACGGATACTCCCCGCCGAAGATGTTGTCGCCAAGCGGCAGGCTCGAAGACCAGCCCACGTCCGCGACGCCCGGGACCGCGCGCACCTCGGCTTCCACCTGGTCGAAGAACTGCTGCAAGGATTCCGGCGTGGGGTAACTGCTGCCCAGCGGGTCCACGACCATCGACAGCACGCTCTCGGCGCGGTAGCCGCGATCGTAGGACTGCACCGCCATCAGCGTGCGCAGCAACAGGCCCGCGCCGAACAACAGCAGCACCGCCGTCGCCACTTCGCCGACAACCAGCAGATTTCTCAGCGTGCCGCCGGTTCCGGTGGTGGTGCGGCTATCGGCGCCCATCGCCACCGTCGGCGCGACCGACGTGGCCTGGAACGCCGGCGCGATGCCGAACACCACACCGACGATCAACGCCGCGACCGCGCAGAACGCCACCACGCGCAGGTCAAAGGCGAGCGTCACGGCGGGCGGCAACAGGCCCTCGGGGATCAGCACCGGCGCGACCCGAAGAATCGCGGCGCCGACGGCGATCCCGAGCGCGCCGCCGATCAACGACAGCACCACGCTTTCGGTGAGCAGCTGGCGAATGATGCGCCGGCGGCCGGCGCCCAGCGCCGAACGAACGGCGAGCTCACGCGACCGCGCGGTGGCGCGCGCCAATAACAGGTTCGCAACGTTCGCGCAGCAGATCAGCAGCACGAAGCCCACAGCGCCAAGAAACAGCATCGACGTCGTTTTCAGATCG
>DATMJU010000567.1:0-3474 GCA_035553795.1 Vicinamibacterales bacterium | reverse complement strand
GATCAGGGTGACGCCTTTCAGGTCACGCGACCACGTGACGCGCGTCACCGCATGACGGGCTCGGCCGGCACGAATCGACATCTTGACGCGGTTCTTCGGGTCGCGCCCGATCGCGGCGTTGATGCGCTTGCGCTGCTGCACCAGGCCCCAGGTGAGCGCCACGTATTCCTTCTCGACTTCGCGATCGTGAAACTGGCGCGCCAGTTCCCGGTGCGCATCGTCGTTCTTCGCGACCACCATCACGCCGGACGTGCCTTTATCAAGCCGATGCACGATGCCTGGCCGTACCTCACCGCCGATGCCGCTCAGGTCCTTGATGTGATGAAGCAGCGCGTTGACGAGAGTGCCCGTGGCGTTGCCGGCCGCTGGGTGCACGACCATGCCGGCGGGCTTGTTCACCACCACGACGTCAGCGTCGTTGAAGAGGATGTCGAGCGGGATGTCCTCGGCCTGCGCGGTCGAAGGCTCGAGCGGGGGCATCACGACGCCGATGATGTCGCCCTCGCGGATGTCGTTGTTGGCCTTGACCTTCTTGTATCGCGAGTGCGTGACGTGCCCGTTTTCGATCAGCCGCTGGATCTGCGAGCGAGAGCAATCAGGAATCTGTCCGGTCAGGTACCGGTCCAGCCGGTCGCCGACGGCTTCCACATCAGCCGTGAATTCATGACGTACCGGCGGGATCGGTTCGGGAGCCGCGGAGCGTTTCGTCTTCCTGGCTCCCGGTTCCCGCTTCCCGGCCTTCGCCTTCATACGAACCGTGGCTTGCGAGGGCCGGGGTTCAGTTCCGGCTCCGCCGGCCGCTCGGGGCGACTGAGGTACCAGAGCATGAAGATGCTGACCGGCGCGAGGACGACCGAGATGAACTGCGACGTCGACAACATGTTCAGCACCAACCCGCGGTCGTCGCCGCGGAAGAATTCAATGATGAAGCGCAGCACGGCGTAGAGGAGCGCGAAGCTCCAGAACGTGCGGCCAGGGAAGTGGCCGGGGCGCTTTTCGAGAAGGAGCATGGCGACCAGGAGGATCAGGCCGGCGCCAGACTCGTACAGCTGCGTCGGATGGAGCGCCACGTTCAGCGGCGTGCCGACGTTGAGGTTGGCAGCCGGATCCGTAAAGGTGATCGCCCACGGCACGTCGGTCGGCTTGCCATAGCAGCAACCGGCCATCAGGCAGCCCAGGCGACCCACGAGATAGCCAAGCCCGATGCCTGGCGCGAAGAGATCGCCCGATTTCCACAACGGCAGCCGGTGCTTCCGCAACTGCCAGATGCACACGACAATGGCCGCGATCAGGCCGCCGTAGAAGACGCCGCCCGAACGCAATAGCGTGGTGAACTCCTGCCAGCTGCTCGTGAAGTGACGGAAGTCGACGATGAACAGCAGCGCCTTGGCGCCGACGAGCGCGGCAATGATGACCCAGATCAGGAGATCCATGATCCGGGTCGGGTCGACGCCCGCGGCGCGCGCCCTGCGCACCGCGAGCCACAAGCCCAGCAGGTAGGCAGAGGCTAACAGCACGCCATACGAATAGATGGTGACCGGGCCGGCGCTAAACAGGATTGGATGCACGTCTACCTAACCCAAGGATATCGAGAATCATGAAGATGACGCCAACGGTGATTGCCGCGTCGGCGACGTTGAACGCCCAGAAATGCCAGGTACCCCAGTAGACATCGACGAAATCAAGCACGTACCCAGCGGATGCGCGGTCGATGAGGTTGCCGATGGCGCCGCCAAGCACGCCCGCAATGCCGAGGCGCGCGAGCCGATCGGTCAGCGGGACCGTAAGCGCATACCAAGCCACGCCTGCAAGTGCGGTCGCCGCCACCAGCGACAGCACCAGGGTCTTGAACGGAAACTCCGCCGAGTTGAGCATGCCGAAGGCAGCTCCCGTGTTGTGCACACGCGTGAGATCGAGAAAGCCGGGAATGACTTCCCGGCTCTCATGAAGGGACAGCATCGGGCGGATCATCGCCTTCGTGATCTGGTCGAGGACCACGACCACGAGGCTGACGATCAGTTCGAGCTTCCGTGACGCCATCTGTGTCATCTGTGCCTTCTGCGGACGCTAGAGGCTCACCGGCTCAGCGAGGGCTTCAACGCACCGTGGGCAAAGGCCGGCGCGGTCGGCAGCGTCGCTCACAGACGGAACGTAGCGCCAGCAACGCTCGCACTTGGTTCCCGCGGCTTTCTCCACAACGACCCGCGCACCGCCTGCCGACGTGGGGCTTGAGGCCTGGGGCTTGAGTTCAACCTCAGAGACGCCGAACAGCGTCGGCAGGAAGTCCCGATAGTTGTTCAGCAGGTGCGCGGTGTCGCCGTCGGCTTCCAATACGACGCGAGCTGAGAGGTTCGCCGCGATGGTCTTGTCCTTGCGCTTCTCTTCGAGCTGCAGGTTGACCTGGTTGCGGACCTCGGCGAGCTGAGCCCAGCGTTCGAGGAGCGACGCATCCTGCCACTGATCGAGGTCGCGCGGGAACAGCGCCATGTGCACCGACTCCTCGCGCTCGCCCGGCAGCAGCCGCCACAACTCGTCCATCGTCACCGACAGGATCGGCGCCAGCAGGCGCGCGAGGCCGTCGACGATGATGAACATCGCCGTCTGGCCTGAACGACGTGCTTCGGACTTCGAGCCGAACGTATACATCCGGTCCTTGGTCACGTCGACGTAGAACGCGCTCAGGTCGACGGTGATCAGGTGGTTCACGGCCTGGAAGATCGAGGGATAGTCGTAATCCTCGTATGCCTTGACGATCTTCTCCGCCGCGTCCGCGTACTTCGCCAACGCCCAGCGATCGATCTCGAGCATCTTCGCCTTTGGCACGCTGTCGTCCTTCGGGTCGAAGTCGTAGAGATTGGCCGACAGGACGCGGATCACGTTGCGGAACTTGCGATAGTTTTCGACGGCGCGCGACAGGACTTCCTTGCCGATGTTGATGTCGTAGCGGTAATCCACCATCGACACCCAGAGGCGCAGGACTTCCGAGCCGCTTTGCTTGATGACGTCCTGCGGCGCGGTGGTGTTGCCGAGCGACTTCGACATCTTGCGCCCGTTTTCGTCCATGACGAAGCCGTGCGTCAGCACCTGGTTGAACGGCGCGCGGCCGCGCGTGCCGACGCCCACCAGCAGCGAGCTGTGGAACCAGCCGCGATGCTGGTCGCTGCCTTCGAGGTAGATGTCGGCCGGCCACTGGTGATCCTCGCGGAACGGCAGCACAGCTTCGTGGCTCGAACCAGAGTCGAACCAGACGTCGAGGATGTTGCCCTCGCGCTCGAACTCCTTGCCGCCGCACGACGCGCACGCCATGCCGTCAGGGATGAACTCTTCGACGGGTCGCTCGTACCAGGCGTCCGCGCCGTAAACGTCGAACACCGACGCGGCCTTGTCGACCAGCGCCCTGGTCAGCACCGGCGTACCGCACTTGGTGCAGTCCATGGCCGGGATCGGCACGCCCCACGAGCGCTGGCGCGAGAT
>DATMJU010000566.1:0-2964 GCA_035553795.1 Vicinamibacterales bacterium | reverse complement strand
CGGGTACGCTGGCCGCTGAAGGCGTGGCCGTGGACGCGCAGGGCAACATCTACGGCGCCGAAGTGGGGCCGCGGAAGCTGCAGCGATACGTGAAGAAGTAGGCAGTCAGGCCGTCGGGCTGTCAGGTATTCAGGGCCGGATTCGCTTACGCGGGTCCGGCTCTTCTTATTACGCAGGTCGTCGTCGCGAACGCGTAGAGTTTGCCTGCGGCGTCTTCGATTCGTCCCTCGGCGAGCGCCGTCGTCCGCGTTTCGCTAATCACCTTCCCAATGCCGCGAATCTCTCCGGTCTCGTGCGTCAGCGCGCGGACGAAGTTGATCTTGAATTCGAGCGTCGTGTAGATGTCGCCGGGATCGAGCGTGCTGTGCACGGCGCACCCCATGGCGGAGTCGAGCAGTGTGGCGCCAAAGCCGCCATGCACGGTGCCGAGCGGGTTGTAATGAAACTCCTGCGGAGTGCCGGTGAAGATCGCCCTGCCGCGTTCGACCTCAGCGAGGCGGATGTCCATCAGCTTGGCCATTGGCGGCTGGGGGAACTCGCCGGCGACAGCGCGCTGCAGCAGCTCGAGGCCCGACTTGCCCTCGGCACGATGGCGGAACGGAGTCGGTTCTTCCCATTCGAAGGTGCGCTGTCTCGTCACCTCCCTAGACTACTTACTTCAGCTCAACGGACCAACCGATCCCGAGTTTGAGTTGCGGCACGAATCCGCCGCCGCCGACGCGGAACTCGGTGAAGAAACCGCTGTCGTGTTGGAACCCAAACAGGTAGCTGCCGCCGGCGTGGACTTCCAGGGGGACATCCTCGAACGGACCGCTGTACTTGGCGAGCGAAATCACCGGGCCGCCGCCCTGCAGCAGCGTCCAGCCTGACGCGCCGAGCGGGAACTTCACCATGAGATCGAGATTGATCGTTCCGAGCCGGAGCCCATCGCCAAATCCGCCATCGATGCCGGGCCGGATGCGGAAGCGTCCGCCGATGTCCGGCGACTCCCATGACACCCCGGCGTAGACCTGCGTGGGATCGATCGACGCGCCGCCGTTGAAGTTAATTGAGGACTGTGCTGACGCCGCTGCCGGAGAGGACAGCAGGAAAACGGCGCAGATCGCGCAGGCGAGCGCCCATCGGCGTCCACTTCTGAAGACCATAAGTAACCTCTGCGCGACCTACTTCAAAGTTGGTGCCACCCGCTCGATCAGGTCCGCGGCGGTCTCGGGTCCGTTGTCGTTCTTCATGCGATCGCGCATCGCGAGCGCGGCTTGCTTCATGCCGTGATTGCCGATCGTCTGGGCGACGCGATCGCCAAGCGCCTGCGCGGACCACTTGGTGCGGCGCAGCGGCTTTGGCGCGACCCCCAGGCGGTGCAGCTCCTTCGACCACAGGAATTGATCCGATACATGCGGCACGGGCACCGACGGTGTGCCGGCGCGGAGCGTGGTGTGCGTGGTGCCCGCGCCTGCGTGATGGACGATCGCCGCGCAGCGGGGAAACACGAGTTTGTGAGGCGCGCGCTTGATGAACAGGAGGTTCGGCGTCGACGGCCGTTCGATCTCCGACTGGATGATGGCCCGGCAACGCGCGCGCGCCGCGGCCGCCTCGAAGATGGCGATCGTCTCTGTGAGATGCGGGCCGCTCAGCGGCATCAAGCTGCCGAAGCCCATGAAGACCGGCGGTGTTCCGCCTTGCAGAAACGCCTCAACTTCCGGCGCGAGTGCTTCGTGCTCGTGTGACGGCAACTCGAGGAACCCGCACATCTGGTTCCACGCCGGCCAGTCCGATGGCCGATCCATGAAAGCCGGACTCGAGGCCAGCAGGTTCAGGCGGTGCGACGCCCAGGCATCGAGCAACAGGTCCTCGAGTGGAGGCAGTCCCTTGGCGGCCCTGAAGCGATTCACCTTCCTCAGCAGCGTGCGGTTGAGTGCAAACCGGCCGACCGCCCATTCGATGCTGGTAATCCACGGCCCGAAGTTGGGGAGCTGCGACGGGTTGCTGTAGCGCGACGGCGTCAACATGTGCGCGAATGCCAGCGTTACAAACGGCGTGTTGGTCTTTTCAGCGGCGGCGCGCGCCGGGTGCAGGATGAAATGCTGGATCAGGAGATCGGATCGCGAGCACAGGTCGAGCCCCGCTTCGTAGATCGGCTCGGCCACGGGCTCCAGCAGCTCGCGGAAGATCAGTAAGCCTTGCGAGAATTCATCGCGGGAGCCGATCGCCGCGAGTCCGACCTCGTATTCGCGCTCTCGCGTGGCCACCACCGGCGACGCCACCGCGCGCGCCGTGAATCCGAGCGCTTCGGCGACATGCTCGTAACGGCGTGTCGAAATCTCGGTGTAGAGCAGCTCGACACTGTGCCCGCGCTTCGCGAGCGCGGCCCCCAGCGCGACAAACGGCCGGATGTCTCCTTCGCTGCCCCAGGTTTGTATCCCGATTCGCATCCCTGATCCCGATCCCTGATCCCTGATCCCTGATCCCCGTACAATAGTTGAGTTCTGCCTTCCGACGCTTACGCCGCGCTCCGTCATCCGTTTGTCCGCTCGTTCGCGATCGGCCGCTTTGCCGCGATTGCCGGCTGGCAGATGATCAACGTCGCCGTCGGCTGGCAGCTCTACGAGCGCACCGGCGATCCGTGGTCGCTCGGCCTGGTCGGCGTCGCGGAGCTCACGCCGGTGCTTTTCCTGATGGTGATTGCCGGCAACGCCGCCGACCGCTATCCCCGCCGCAACATCGGCATCTTCGCGCACACCGTATTGACCCTGGCGGCCACCGGACTTGCGCTCATGTCCTGGTTCGAGGGTCCGACGTGGGTCATCTACGCGTTGCTGTTCATGATTGGCACTGCCCGCGCGTTTGCCTCGCCATCGGTGAATACGATCCTGCCGCAATTGCTGGCGCCGGCCGAATTTGCCAACGCCAACGCGTGGTTGTCATCGACGTTCCAGCTCGCCGCGATCACCGGGCCGGCCGTGG
>DATMJU010000565.1:0-3432 GCA_035553795.1 Vicinamibacterales bacterium | reverse complement strand
GAAGGCGGCGGTCTGGACGCCGCGATTGGCGTCACCGGCCGAGAACACGGTGTTCACGACCGCGATCGGCGCCAGCGCGCCGAGCTTCGGGTTCCGGTACCTGGCGTCAATCGGCAGGTTGTTCTCGATCTCCTGCAACGATGCCGAGAACTTCTGCAGCTTCTCCGACTCGGTGCGATCCTTCACCGTGATGAACGCTTCGAACGCGGCCTTGTAGTTGAACCATTCGTCCTCGTAGACCTCGTACGGACCGATGGTCGGCTCGATCGTCGCGTCGAGCTCCATCCACTTCACGTCGCTGTCGTAGTAGTCGTTCGAGACGAACGCGGCGGCGCGGGACTCGAGGAAAGCCTTCAGCGTCGGCTGCGCGGTCGCGGCGGCGGCGGCCCGCAGGTGTTGCGCAGCGATCGCCAGTTCACCCTGGTATTCGGTGCTGTACGGCACGGTAATGAACTTGCCATCGGGCCCGCGGCGGATGGTGTGGAAGAAGCCGGTCGCACTGGCCTTCTCGGCGCCGCTCAGCGAAGTGATCCACTTCTCGACTTCGGCCTTCGTTGCGCCTTCGGGGTAGTAGTTGGCCGAAGCCGGCTTCTCCGGGGCGCCGGGGATGACGATCTCGTTGTGGTCGAGCCGCGCCCATGGGCCCTTGTTGATCAGGAACTCGTGCAGCCGCGCCTTGCCGAGCGGCGATTCGTCCTTGAGCAGCGCGTAGAGCATCGACTCGTTGCCGGCCCACACCTGCTCGAGGAACAGCGCGTCCATCACCTGTGCCGCCCGCACCATGTGCGCGAGCGCTTCGCGCTCGTTGGCGGGCAACGCCGTGATGTCCGCGGAGAGATCCGTCGGCGCAAACCGCGCCGACTTCGCCTGCACGTCGGCGACGGCCTTATCCACGGCCGGGGCCGGTGTTGGCGGGGGGGTCGTCGGCGCCTGCGCGCGGCACGCCGCCGAGGCCACCGCAATGATCGAAGCTAAACCTGCTGCCATGAACGCTCTCTTCATAAGTGAATTCCAAGGCCGCCGGGTGGTCAGGCAGTCAGGTCGTCCAAAGCATTCTGACCACCTGACAACCTGACAACCTGACCACCTGACAACCTGACCACCTGACCACCTGCTAGTGAACGCCCGACGATCCGTGAAGCATCGACGGCTCAGCGCCCATGCGGCGAATCACCGTCTCCCACATCGCGTCGGCGCCAATCTCGAAAATCAGGTCGGCCTGCACGGGCGCCATCAGCCAGGAGCCCTGTGCGAGTTCGACGTCCAATTGCCCGGCGCCCCAGCCCGCATAGCCGACGACCATTCGCACGCCCGGATCCGGCGCGGACTCGAGCGTCTTGCGGACCAGCGTCGGTGACGCAGACAGGTACACCCCAGGCTGCACTTCGAGAGCCTCGGTATCGAGCTCCGGATGGGCCGTGAGGATCCACGCGCGGGTCGGCTCCACCGGCCCGCCGGTGTAGAGGTGCATCTTGGGGTGAATGTTGAGCGGCTCGTCCGCCGACACGATGGACATGGCGGGCTCGTCCATCCGGCGATTCAGCACCAGCCCGAACGCGCCGTGCGCGCCGTATTCGGCGAGCAGCACGACCGTCTTCGCGAAGTTCGGGTCGAGCATCTGCGGCATCGACACCAGCAGGACCGGGGCGAGCGAGGCATTCGCCATGGCTCGATACTATCAGGCCGTCAGGCCCTCAGACCATCAGGCCGTCCGGCCATCACCTTCGACCATGCGCAGCATCTTGCGTCGAACGTCGTCCGGAAACGGCGTCGACCGCCGCGCCTTGGTGTCGAAGCAGACCTCCACGGTCTTCTGCGTGGCGCAGTGGGTCATCGAGTCGGCCTCGTGGATGCGCATCTCGTAGGCGTAGCTCTTCTCGCCGACGCGGGTGAAGGCGCCGGTCACGACGATCAGTTGCCCGGCCTTCAATTCATGATGGAAGTCGATGGTCAGCGTTGCGACGACGCTGCCAAGTCCGCGTGAATGCAGATCGCCAAGCGATATGCCGGCCCTGCCGAACATGTGCCAGCCCGCATCGTCAAAGAAGGCCGCATAGTGCCTGACGTTCATGTGCCCGTAAACATCACATTGCGCGGGCATCACCACGCCGCGAGTCAGTTCGTGCCAGGTCATCGGAGCAACCTATTTTGTCGGAAGTACCACTAGTCCTGCATCGCGCCTTCGCGGCGCTGCGCGACATGCCACAACACACCGACGGGATCGATGACGTACGCGATCCGCAACCCCCACGGCTGGATCGCGGGCGCCTTGGGTGGTGACACGCCGAACTGCCTGGGCAGGTCCAACGCGGCGATGTGCTCCCACCACGCATCCAGGTCGTCAACCATCAGCTGCATCATGAAGTTCTCCGCCCACGCCTGCTGATAGTAGCGCTGCAGGCTAACCCTTCTTCTTGAACGCCTCGTAGCGCGCCTTCGTCTCGTCGTCCGCCGGATACAAGCCGGGCAGCCGCACGCCGCGATCGATCTCCGTCATGATCCAGCCCTCCAGCCGCTCCTGCTCGATCGACAATTCCGTGACCTCGTCGACCATCGCTGCCGGGATGACGACTGCGCCGTCCTGATCGGCAACGATCACATCATCAGGGAACACCGCCACGCCGCCGCAGCCGATTGGCTGCTGCCAGTCAACGAAGGTCAGGCCTGCCACTGACGGGGGCGCGGCGACGCCCGCGGCCCATATCGGCAGTCCCGTCGACAACACTCCCGCGACATCGCGGACGGCGCCGTCGCTGACCAGTGCCGTGACGCCGCGCTTGGCCATGCGCGCGCAGAGGATGTCGCCCCAGAAGCCCGCATCCTTGCACCCGTTCGCATCGACAACCGCGATGCAGCCGGCCGGCATGTCTTCAATCGCCGCGCGCGTGGATTTCGGCGAGCTCCACGAGGCCGGCGTGGCCAGGTCCTCGCGGGCCGGAATGAACCGCACCGTGAAGGCGCGGCCGGCGACACGTTTGGTGCCCGGCGCCAACGGAAAGGCGCCGCGGATCCAGACGTTGCGAAGCCCCTTCTTCAGGAGGACGGTCGTGAGGGTGGCGGTGGTGACGCCCGTCAGCGCATGCATGAAGGGAGTCTATTGCAAACTGCTGGTATCATGCGCGCCGATGGCCGACGATGCCGACGAACTCAGCGCGAAGCAACTGAAGAAGCTCGAGAAGTATTCCGATACCCGGATGCTGGAGCCGTGGGAACGCTACCGCGCCCTCATCGACCTCTACGAAGCCTTCTTCGACATGAACGAACTCGCCGATCGGAAGACGCGATTCGCGCTGGTGATGATGGGAGCGCTCAACGCGCTCAACCTGATCCTCGGCACCCAGCGGGTATTCATCGACCTGACGTCCGGGATCCGTCCGCTGCTCGGCGGCTACTTCATGATCTACGCGGCGCTGTCGCTCTACTTCTTCATCC
>DATMJU010000564.1:0-7893 GCA_035553795.1 Vicinamibacterales bacterium | reverse complement strand
CAATGCGACCGCGCCGTTTGACACGACTGGCGAGATTTCCGGCGCCAACAGGGGCGAGTTCAACGCGGTGGCTGCCGCGGGCGCCCGCCGTGATCGAATGTCGGGCCTGTTCTCGGTCGAACGTCATCAGAACGATGGTTTCGACCTGACGCCGACGACCTTTGACACCACCGGCGCACCGTTCGAGCGGACGGATTTCATGGCGCGCTTGCGCGTCAAGCCGGCCGACGCGGTGTCCTTCGGCGTGCTGGTCAGCGGCTACGACAACCACACCGAAGGCCGCTCGAACGGCGAACTCGGCCCGCAGGAAGACAGCATCGACGACAACACGCTGAACACCAACGTGCAGATGGACTGGCTGCCTCGCGCCGGCACCACCGTCCAGGCGCGCGGCTACTACGCGCGTTACGACGAGCGCTCGACCGCGCGTCTTGCTCCACCGGCGTCAACCGCGCTCGATCCGGGTCGGCTCGACGAGCGCCTGTTCAAGGCCGACGCGTCCGCGTCACACGTGCTGGGCACGCGCCAACTGATCCAGGGCGGCGTTGAATACTGGCGGGACGAATACACCGGCATCAATCGCCTGCGCAATGACGCCGGTGAAGCGGCCAGTATTACCACCGCGTGGTTGCAGCACAAGCTGACGCTTGGCGGGCGCGTAACCTCGACGCTCGGACTGCGTGGCGACACGCACTCGGAGTTCGGATCGGCGTTGTCGCCCAAGGCAGCCGCCAACGCGGATCTGGGCCAGGGCATCAACGTGCGCGCTTCGTATGGCCGCGGCTTCCGCGCGCCGGATATCGGTCAGCTCTACTACCGGTTCCTCAACCCGTCGAGCATCTACCAGGTGATCGGCAACCTGAACCTCCAGCCTGAGTACGCGAACTCGTTCCAGGCCGGCGGCGAATACACGACGCCGAACCGGCGCGCCCGTTTCGGCGTGAACGTGTTCCGCAACGACGTGCGCGACTTGATCGAGTCGGTGAGCCTTGGCATGGTGACGACACCGTCCGGGTTATCCGAACTGCTGCAGCGCGAAGGCCTCGACACCAGCTTCCGCCCGGTGGTTGGCCGCCTGCTCTTCACCTACAAGAACATCAACGACGCGGTCACCGAGGGCGTGGAGGTCGACGGCGAAGTCGCCGTGACGAAGCAGCTCAGCGTGGCCGGCGCCTACACCTACCTCGACGCGCGTGACGACAAGACCGATCTTCGCCTGACGGGACGCAACGAGCATCAAGGCACCGTTCGCGCGACGTGGCGCCACCCGGTCGGGCTCGTCGTGAATGTCCGCGGCATGTTCAGCAGCAACTGGGTCGCCGCTCGCGCAACGGTGGCGGGCAGCCCCGTTGACACGCTGGCACCGGGCTACTCGATGTGGGACGTCTACGCGTCGCAGCAGGTCGTGCGCGGACTCAACGTGTTCGTCGCGGTGGATAACGTCGCCGACGATCAGGATCCCAATCTCGGCAAGTTGTCCGCCGCCGGCGCGCCCCTCGCAATCTACCGGCCGGATGCCGGACGGACAGCGCGGTTCGGGTTGCGGTGGTCGTGGTCGAAGTAGGTCGATGGAGATGATGATGAATCGGATGCTTACCGGCGTATTCGCCGCAATCGTCACCCTGTGGGTCGCAGCCGCATCGGCGCAGACTCCCGCGAAAGCCGGCGTGCTGCTGCTCGCGCACGGCGGCAAGGCGGAATGGAACGAGCGAGTGCTCGACGTCGCAAAGCGCGTAGACGACACTCGGCCGACGGAGGTTGCGTTCGGGATGGCGACCCGCGCCAACATCCAGGCGGCGATCGACAAGCTGACCGCGCGCGGTGTCACGGAGATCATCGCCGTGCCGCTGTTTGTGTCGTCCCATAGCTCGGTGATTACCTCGACGGAGTTCCTCCTCGGTCTCCGCAAGGACGCGCCAAAGGACCTCGCCATCTTCGCGAAGATGAACCACGGATCGCACGGCGCCCCCGCAGCAGCGGACCACAGCGCTCATGCCGGCCACGCGCCGGCCGTCGATCCCGCATCACCGGCGACGACCACGCTGCCCATTCGCATGACCGCGGCGTTGAACCGTCACCCGCTGATTGGCGCCATCGCCGCCGACCGCGCCAAGTCGATCAGCACCTCGCCCGAGAAGGAAGCGGTGATCCTGGTCGCGCACGGCCCGGTGCCGGACGACGACAATCGCCGCTGGCTCGACGACATGGCGGTGCTTGCGCAGCAAGTGAAGGCCGCCGCGCCGTACGCATCGGTTGACTACATGACCGTCCGCGACGACGCCGGCCCGGCGATGCGCGAAGCGGCGACGAAGGAATTGCGCGACAAGGTATCGGCGCAGGTCGCGCAGGGCCGCAAGGTCCTGATCGTTCCGCACCTGATGTCGTTCGGCGGCATCGAACAGGGCGTCATCAAGCGGCTCGAAGGCCTGGAATACACGATGACGCAGCAGGCCATCATGCCGGACGGCCGCATCGTCCAGTGGGTGCTCGCGTCGATCGCGCAATAAGACAGGCTATGATGCGCCATGCGTTTTGGCATCGCGCTCGCCGCACTGTTCCTCTCGATTCCGATCGCCGCTGGGGCCCAGCCTCCCCAGCGGCAAACACAGGAAGACGACTACACGCGCTACGAGCTGCTCGGTCCTGACACCGCGCAGTTCCGCATCCTCTACGAGGTGACGGCGACCACGCCCGGCGCGAAGTTCTTCTTCAACGCGATCCGCAAGGGCAGCATCGCCACCGACGAGCGCGTATCGGACATGATGACCGGCCTGCCACTGAAGTGGGAGATCGTCAGCGGCGCGCAGGCCAGGGCTGAAGGCCATCCGACGGCGGATCTCGAAACCGAGTGGCTGAAGGTGCATCTCGCTCGACCGGTGCCGAAGGGCGGCGAAGGTCGCGTCCTCATCGACAAGACCTACAAGGATCCGAAGAGTTACTTCCGCGATGGTGAGACGATCGTGTTCGATCGCTCGCTCGGCATCCGCCGCAACGCGGTCGTCCTGCCTGCCGGCTATCGCCTGATCAGCTGCAACGTGCCCTCGCAGGTGATGGCCACCGCTGACGGCCGGGTGATGATCACGTTCCTGAACACCAGCGCCGCCGCCGCGCCGTTGGTGATTCGCGCCAGGCCCGGGCTCGCGCCGTTTACGCCAAAGCTGTCGACGTCGCGCGGAGCGCCGGCCACGGTCACGCTCGCATCGCAGGCATCACGGCTGTCCGATCGCGCTCACCAGGATCGCGAGATCGTGTATTTCCCAAACGATCCGGCGACCCACTCGTTCAACCTGTACCACGACTACACGGAGTCGCGTCCTGGCGTCGGCCACTATTTCAACGTCGTGCGTCCCGGCAGCTCCGTGTCCAACCCTTCAGCGGTGTGGCTGGATACTGGCGAAGCGCTGAAGGTGGAAACACTGACCGGCGCGGAATTGAAGAAGCGCGGCCTCGATGCCGGCGAGCCGGTGAGCGATTCGACGCAGATCGTGGTGATCAGTTTCCCGGCAGTGAAGCAGGGGCAGTCAGCGCGCCTGCGCATCACCGAAACCTACACGGATCCGGGACGCTACATGCTCGATGGTGACGAGCTGGTGTGGGATCGCGCCTTCGGCCGCCCACGCAACACCGTCGTCCTGCCCGCCGGGTGGACCGTGACAGCGAGTTCAACGCCGGCCGTGATCACGCTGGATGCCGATGGACGGCAGCGGCTCTACTTCGAGAACAACCGCAACGACGAGATCCAGGTCCTGATTCGCGCGAGGAAAGCATCATGACGAAATACGCCGCCGCTCTCCTGATCGCCGTTCTCTCCGCCAGCGCGCCGCGCGCGCAGTCGCTCGACGTCATCACCGCCGAGGACATCCTCAAGGTCACGACCGCGACGGTGCTCGATCTCAGCGAGGATGGCCGCCGGCTCGCAGTGGGTGCACGCCGCCTGCAGGACAACGCCGAGACCGACCATCGCCGCTATGGCGATCCGACCTACTTCGCGCCATCCATGGTTGACGTGATGGTGATCGATACGCGCAGCGGCGCCGCCGAACGGGTAGGAAAGGGCCTGATGAACGTGCGCCAGGCTGCGTTCGCGCGTAACGGTTCGAAGCTCGCGCTGCTGACCGCCGCCGAAACGGCAGCAGGCCTTCCGCTGACGTCGTTGTGGATCTACGACATCGAGCGCAAAGCGCTCACTGAAGTGCCCCGGCAGCGAGGCGCCGAGGTGGCGGCGAATTCGGAGCTGTCGTGGACGCCGGATGGCTCGAGGTTGTTCGTGGCTTTACGCAGCCCTGCGGACGATGCAGCCGCACAGGCGTCGTTCAAGACCCTCACTAGTGGCCCGGTCGTCGTGCAGTCGTCGAAGCCGTTTCTGGACTGGGACGCGATGAGCCGCGCCAACCGCCGCCGATCGCTCGCCGAGATCGATCCGGCGACCGGAGCCGCCACAGTGATTGTCGCGCCGACGCCAATGACGAGCTACCAGATGTCGCGTGACGGCTCGTTCGTGACATGGCTCGAGGACGGCACCGAGAAGACGAACTACGACGTCATTTTCGGGACCGACAACGCGATCCGCACGCAGGCCCGCGGCGCTCAGCCGAAAACCGTCGTTGACGCCAAGAGCCTCAAGACCACGACTCCGCGCTGGTCGGACGATCGGCGTGTGTTTGCCTACGCAGACAAGGGCGAAGTATTCGTGCAGCGGATCGATGAAGAGAAGCCGCGCTCGATCACGCCGAAACCGAAGCGCGACCCGGCGGCGCCCACCTCGGACGAAGACAGCGAGTCGTTTGCGGTCACGTCCTTCTCCCGCGATGGCTCGAAGCTCCTCATCACCAGCAAGAAGGGGTGGTATATCGCTTCGGTCGCCGACGGCGCGCGCGAGCGCGTGCTGACGCTCGACGACAAGAACGAGGACAAGAATCCCAGGCTGACCGCGCTCGATTGGTCGCCGGCCGGTGACGCGATCCTCGTCCAGTACGGCGAACCCGACCGCTGGGACCGCGGCATCTCCCGGCTGGATCTCAAGACCAAGTCACTCACCACCCTGGTGCGCGACGCCAGCCTCTACCAGGGCATTCGCCAGTCGCGTGATGGCAGCACGCTGGTGTTCCAGAAGTCGGATGGCACGCGTCCGGCCGAGTGGTACGCGGCCGATGCAGGCTTTGCCAACGTCCGCAAGCTGACCGATCTGAATCCGTGGATGGCGAAGAAGGCCCTACCCGCGTCGGAGCTCGTCTCCTATCGCGACGCCGACGGCAAGATTCTGTACGGCGTGTTGCGATACCCGGTCGGCTACGAGAAGGGACGCAAGTATCCAACCGTCTTCGAAATCTACGAAACGTTCTTCGACAACGGTTTCAACGGCCGGGCCGCGCTGCTGGCGGGGCAGGGCTATGCGGTGTTCCACCCTTCGGTGAACCTCGTGGTCGGCCGTCCGGGCGAGTCGTGGGCAAAAGGCGTCACCGCGGCCGCGAACAAGCTGATCGACCTGGGCATCGCCGATCCAGACCGTCTCGGCGTGCACGGCACCAGCTACGGCGGATACGCGACGGTGCTGCTGCTGACGGAAACGGATCGCTTCAAGGCGGCCGTCAACGTGTCCGGCAAGGTCGACATGATCAGCTTCTACACCGACAGCGAGCGCCTCGGCGTGCGCAACACCCACGCGCCCGAGAAGAGCCAGGATCGCATCGGCGGTACGCTCTGGGAATATCCTGAGCGCTACATCGAGCATTCGGCAATCTTCCGCCTCGATCGCGTCAAGACGCCGCTGCTGACGATCAGCGGCGACCAGGATCCGAACGTGCCGGCGAACCAGTCGCGCGAGTTGTATTACGCGTTGCGGCGGCTAGGGAAGGAAGTGGAGTGGGTGCGCTACGTGAACGGCGGCCATCGACCGCCGAACACCGCAGCAGAAAGCATCGACTTCGAGAATCGCATCGTCGCCTGGTACGACAAGTACCTCAAGCCGAAGCCGGCGACGACGACACAGCAGTAGCCGCTATTTCAGCATTTCGACCAGGAGGGCCTTCTGCGCATGCAGGCGGTTCTCCGCCTGGTCGAACACCACCGAGACGTTCGACTCGATCACCTCGTCACTGACCTCCTCGCCGCGATGCGCGGGGAGGCAGTGCATGAACAGCGCACCGGGCTTGGCCAGCGCCATCATCGCCTCGTTCACCTGGTACTTCTTGAACGTCTTCTTGCGCTCGGCGTATTCGACTTCCTGGCCCATCGACGTCCAGACGTCGGTGTAGATCGCGTCGACGTCGCGCACCGCGGCCTTCGGATCCGTGAACTCCGTCAGGCCCGCGCCCTTTTGTGACACTTCGGCGGCCTGATCGACGACCTCGTCCGGCAACTCGAAGCCCTTCGGCGTGGCGACGTGGATGTGCATGCCGAGCATCATCGCGGCGTGCACCAGCGACGTGCAGACGTTGTTGCCGTCGCCGACGTAGGCGATGCGCTTGCCTTCGACCGAACCCCATCGCTCGAACAGCGTCTGCATGTCGGCCAGCGCCTGGCACGGATGCTCTTCATTGCTGAGCGCGTTGATGACGTGCAGCTTCGGCGTGATCTCAGCGATCGCGTGAAGGCGATCCTGCCCGAACGTGCGGATGACCACGGCGTCGACCCAGCGTTCGAGATTGCGGGCCACGTCGTTGACCGGCTCGCGATCGGCGTGCATCACGTCCGCTGGAATCTCGACGATGTCGCCGCCGAGCTCGCGGACGCCGATGGTGAACGTGACGCGGGTCCGCAGCGACGGTTTTTCGAACAGCATCCCGACGTGCTTGCCGTTCAGCACGCTGGCGGTGGGCGCCTTCATGCCTTTCTCGCGGTCGCGCTTCAACTTCGCGGCGGACGCGAGCAGCCTGGCAATCAGATCGGGATTGAGATCGAGGATCGAGAGGAAATTCTGCATTTACGTCCGGTACTCGGCGTTGATCTTCACGTACTCGGCCGTGAGATCACAGGTCCATACGGTGGCCCGATGCGAACCGCCGGTGCCGAGATTCACTTCAATGGAGAGTTCCTTGCCCTGCAGGTACTCGGCGGCCTTCGGCGCGAGCTCATCGAAGGGACGGCCGTTCTCGAACAGGACCAGCGAGCCAATCTGCACGCGCGCGCCGTCGAGGACGAACGCGGCGCCGGAGCGCCCGGCCGCAGCCACGAGCCGGCCCCAGTTGGGATCGCCGCCGTGGACCGCGGTCTTGACGAGGGGTGAGTTGGCGATCGCGCGCGCGGCCATCCACGCGTCGGCGTCGGTTGACGCGCCGGTGACCGTGATCTCGATCAGTTTGGTGGCGCCTTCGCCGCCGCGGACGATGCCGAGTGCGAGCTCGTGGGCCACGGCGCGCAGGCCCTCGAAGAGCGCGGGGTAGAGGTTCTCGTTGATGGTGACGCCGCTGGCGCCGCTGGCGAGCGCGAACACGCAGTCGTTGGTCGACGGCTCACCGTCAACGGTGATCGCGTTGAACGTGTAGCGGCTGGCCTCGGCCAGCGCCCGTGACAGCATGACCTGGTCGACGTCAGCGTCGGTCGTCAGGTAACCGAGCATGGTGGCCATGCGCGGCTCAATCATGCCCGATCCCTTGGCCATGCCGCCGACGCGGAAGTTGCCGAACTCAGTACTGACTTCGACCGCGTATTCCTTTGGGAACGGATCGGTCGTCATGATCGCGCGCGCGGCCGCGGCGCCGCCGTCGGCGGTGGCCGCCGATGCCGCCTGCGGAATGCCGGCGCGGAGCTTGTCCATCTTCAAGTTCACGCCGATGACGCCGGTCGACGCGACCAGCACGTGATCCTCGCGGCACCCCACGGCGGATGCGGTGAGCTTCGCCATCTCTTTCGCGTCGGCGACGCCCTGCGGACCGGTGCAGGCATTGGCGCAGC
>DATMJU010000563.1:0-2322 GCA_035553795.1 Vicinamibacterales bacterium | reverse complement strand
GCCCCGCGTGGTCGTCGACCTCAGCATGGTCAACGAGCTGCAGGGTGTGAAGGACGCCGGCGGCGGTCTCGAGATTGGCTCGATGACCACGCTGACCACCATCGCCAACCACCCGATGGTGAAGGAGCGCTTCCCGATGCTGGCGCAGGCGGCCCTGCTGGTCGCCTCGCCGCAGATCCGCCACGTCAGCACGCTCGGCGGCAACGTGTCGCAGGATGCGCGCTGCTGGTACTACCGCGCGGGCTGGCCGTGCTATCGCGCCGGCGGCAACATCTGCTACGCCGATACGCCGACCGCGATCAACCGCGAACACGCGTTGTTCAATGCCGACCGTTGCGTCGCGGTGAACCCGTCGGATACCGCGCCGGCGCTGGTCGCGCTCGACGCGCAGTTCGTGATCAAGAACGGCGACGCCGAGCGCGTTGTCTCGGCCGAGGAATTCTTCATCGGCCCCGGCATCGACATCACCAAGCTGACCTCGTTGCAGCCGGGTGACCTGCTCACGGCCATCCGCATTCCCAACACGTTTGCCGGCAAGGCGCACTTCTTCGAGAAGGTGCGCGATCGCCAGGTGTGGGACTTTGCGCTGGTCAACATCGCCGCGTCGTTCAACATGTCGGGCTCGTCGATTGGCGACGCGCGCATGGTGGTGAACGGCGTGTCCGCAACGCCGTACCGGTTGAACGCGGTCGAAGCGTTCCTCCGCGGCAAGTCGCGCGACAAGGCCACAGCGGATGCGGCCGCCGACATGGCGGTCCAGGGCGCGGTGCCGTTGCAGCACAACGCCTACAAGATTCCGTTGATGAAGGCGCTCGTCAAGCGCGCCATTCGTGGAGACGCTGAATGGACCTCTTAACGTCGGCCCGCAGTCCATGGGGTGAGTCGATCTTCACTCACATCTCGTGGAGCCTGTTCTGGGCGGCTCTGATCGGCGGGTTGTTGTTCCTGCTGGCGCACGGCGGCTACATGCTGTTCTCGCAGCATCGCCGCCGGCCGTCCGCGGAAGTCGATCAGCTCGAGCGAGAGCGGGTCGGCCTGCCCGACCACATTACGCGCCACGGCTTCGTGGCGCGCGCGTTCCACTGGGTGATGGCGTTCGCCATGCTGGCGCTGCTGTTCACCGCGTTCCTGCCGATCGTCGGTGTCAAGTTCGCCTGGGTGCAGTGGCACTGGATGGCGGGCGTGCTGCTGACCGCGTCGGTGATCTTCCACATCTTCCACGCCACCTTCGTGCTGGACTTCTGGTCGATCTGGGTCGGTCCGAAGGACATCCCGGAGATCAAGATCGAGATGGCGCGCGAGATGGGCCGTGAAGACACACCGGGCCCGCGTCCCGGCAAGTATCCGCTGGGCAACCGCCTCTATCACCTCGCGGTGATGGTTGCCGGCCTGGTGGTGATCGGCACCGGCATCATGATGATGTGGCGTGTCCGCACCGGCCTGGTCGAGCGCAACCCGTACCTGTTCTCCGACGTCACCTGGGGCCTGACCTACGTCGGCCACGGTCTCACCGGCGTTGGCTTCGTCGGCCTGGTGATCGCGCACATCTACTTCGCCCTGCGGCCCGAGAAGCTGTGGATCACGAAGGCAATGATCTTCGGCACCATCACGCGCCGCGAATACCTCGAGAACCACGATCCCGATCGCTGGGTCACCGAGGGCAGCCGGAAGTCCACGTCGAACGTCGCCTGAGGGCGACGTTCGATCGTCTCTTCATTCCCTGATCCCTGATCCCTGATCCCTGAATCATGACTCCTGAAGAAGCAAGAGAAGAACTGTCTCGTCGCGCCGACGCGATCGAAGGCGGTTACGAATTGATGCTCGCCTACGCCGCGCAGGGCGTAGCCACGGACCAGGGCGCCGCCAACAGCGGACAGCTCCGCGATCATCTGAAGCGCTTCGAGGCGGCGTTGACCGGCCTGGCGCAGGCCTACCGCGAGTGCGCGGCGGCACTTGGAGTAGGGCCTGCCGACGCGCTGGACGCCTTCCTGAAGACGCTGGACGCCGACGCGACCTCCACGCAGGCGGCGCTGCGACTTGTCCTGGCGCAGCCCGGGATTAGCTCGCAGATGATCGACAACATCAACGCGTCGATCCACGTCCGCGCGCTGCTGACCGACGTGTTCGTCGTCGACGAAATCCTGAAGGGCGTGAAGTCCTAAGCCATTAAGTCCCTAAGCCCCTAGCAGGCTGATGAAAAACGGACGTTGACGAACATGTGCATCTCCTCGTCATCGCGGGCGCGGTTGTGCTGGAAGCGTGCGTGGCGCCCGGCCCCGTGCGAGCCCTCATGCCGCGGCCTTCATCAGGGTCCGCAAGCGG
>DATMJU010000562.1:0-5086 GCA_035553795.1 Vicinamibacterales bacterium | reverse complement strand
GCGTCACTCGGCCACTCATGCCCCATCCGGCGGGCGATGTCGACGATGATGGCGAGGTCTTCGCGGGCTTCGCCGGGAGGATTGATGGTCTTGCGAACGCGCTGGACGCGCCGCTCGCTGTTGGTGAACGTGCCTTCCGATTCGAACGCACCGGCCGCCGCCGGAAACACCACGTCGGCGCGCTGCGCGGTTTCGGTCAGGAAGATGTCCTGCACGACCAGGAAGTCCAGGCCTTCGATCAGCTTCGTCGCGCGATGTTGGTCGGCTTCGGACTGCAGCGGATTCTCGCCGATCACGTAGAGCGTCTTGAGCTCGCCGCGTTCCATCGCATCGAACATGCCTGGCAGGTGCCAGCCCTTCTTGGGCGGGACCGGCACGCCGTAGAACTTGTCGAACTTCGCGCGGACCTCGTCGTTCTCGACGTACTGGAAGCCAGGCAGGCGGTCCGGGAGCGCGCCCATGTCGCCGCCGCCCTGCACGTTGTTCTGTCCGCGCAGCGGATTGAGTCCGGAGCCCCACCGACCCACGTGTCCGGTGAGCAGCGAAAGGTTGATGAGCGCGAGCACGTTGTGCACCGCGGTGTGATGCTCGGTGATGCCAAGCGTCCAGCAGATGATGGCGCGCTTCGAGGTGGCGTAGGTGTGCGCCATCTCGCGGATCACCTGCTGCGGCACGCCGGTCTCGGCCTCGCCACGGGCCAGCGTCCACGGCTCGACCAGTTCGCGATAGGCGTCGAAGCCTGACGTGGCGTGTTCGATGAAATCGCCGTTGGTGAGACCGCTGGCAATAATCTCGCGCGCCATGGTGTTCGACAGCGCGATGTCGGTCCCGACATCGAGGCCGGCCCACACGTCCGCCCACTCGGCGGAAGAGGTCCGCCGCGGATCGATCGCGTAGAGCTTCGCCCCACGCTTCACGCCCTTGAGCAGGTGGTGGAAGAAGATCGGATGCGTCTCCCTGGCGTTCGACCCCCAGAGCAGGATGCAGTCCGTCTCTTCTATCTCGCGGTACGAGCTTGTCCCACCGCCCATGCCGAATGCCGTCGCCAGACCGGCGACGCTAGGGGCATGTCACGTTCGGTTACAGCTATCGAGGTTGTTGGAGCCCATCACCACGCGGGCGAACTTCTGCGCCGCGTAGTTCATCTCGTTCGTGCTCTTCGAGCAGCTGAACAGGCCGAACGCCTGCCCGCCGAGCGTTTCCCGGACGGAGGCAAACCCCTTCGCCGCGCGGTCGAGCGCTTCGTCCCACGACGCCCGCCGTAACGGGCCGCTGCGTACGTCACGAACAAGAGGATGGACAATCCTGCTCATCCCTCTCATATACCGCCAATTGTAAAGGGGACTGACCCCACAGCAGCGGAAAACGCTTCAGAACTTGCACTTCAGGTTGTAGAGCGAGATTTCAAGTTCTACAGAGGTGGGTAAATCCTTCGTACTGTTGGCGGCATTGGCGTAGGCGCGGCAGGCGCCGGCGGTGTCACCGAGCTTGTCGCTGGCCCTGGCCAGGCCGATCCAGGCATTGGGCGACGGTTTCAGCTTCGTCGCGCGCGCGTAGGCATCCCGAGCTTCCGTGAAGCGGTCGACTTCCAGCCACAGCTCCCCTTCGAGCTCGTCGATCGGCAGCGGCCATTGCGCCGGTGAGGCGCCAATCGCCATCTGATCGGACAACCCTCGGGCATGCTCGAGGAGCAGCGACATCTCTTCGCGTTCTTCCTGCGCCGCCGAGATCGCTGCCCTGATGGCCAGCTCCGCGTACCGCGCGGACATGTTTGGAAACTTGTCGAGTTCGCGGAGCCGCAAGTTCACGGGCCCAAGCAGATTGACCGCGCCCCCTTTAGGCGCCAACCCGCGCGCCACGAGCCAGCCATCCATCGCGATGCGTTGGATGTCCTGCTCCGCAGAAACGGAGGGCTGCTGCATCAGCAGCATGCTCAGTACCAAGAGCGTCACTTTGGTCAGCATATTACGCTGTCACGCACGTTGGCCACAGAGGACACAGAGGCAATTCTTCTGAACGCCAGTGCTGCTAAGCGGCACTGGCGTTTACAAGACGTTACTCCCTGTTCTCTGTGTCCTCGGAGGCCAACGTCCGTGTCAGCGAAACCACCACGCCCGTGGACGAGTCTTCGAACACGGCCGGCTGGTGAACAGCGGACTCGATCGTGAACGATCGGAGGCCCACGGCGTTCTCCGGTGGCGGAGGCGCGCCGACGCCGGCCCAGATGTTCAGGCCCAGGTGATGGTGATACCCGCCGGCGGCCACAAAGAGCGCACCGGGATACCGGCGCACGATGGGGTCGAAGCCGACCGTGCCGCAATAGAAATCCTCGGCCTTGTCGATGTGCGGCACGTGGAGGTGCACGTGGCCCATCACCGTTCCGGCTTCGAGGCCTGTCCACGGCGTTTCGGCGCCGGGCTCGTCGTGCACGCCCTGCAGATCGAGCGGATCGGTCGCCATCGCCAGCTCGCCGTTGTTACGCTGCCAGCTCTCCTTCGGCCGATCGCGGTAGACTTCGATGCCAAGGCCGTCAGGATCGTCGAGATAAAGCGCTTCGCTTACCAGGTGATCCGACGCCCCGGAAATGGGCCACCGCTTCTCCGCCAGGCGCCGCAACGATCGGCCCAACGCCGCGCGCGACGGCACGAGGATCGCGAAGTGAAACAGCCCGCTGCTCCGGCGGGGTTTTGGCACCGCATCCTTCCGCTCGTGCAGCTCGATGATCACCCTGCCCCCCGGCGCCCCGAGAAACGATACGCGGCCATCGCGTTGTGCTTCCTCGAAGCCGAGCACGTCGCGATAGAACGAAAGCGAACGATCCAGATCGCGAACCGTCAAGCTGACCCGGCCGATATGAGCGTCGATAGGGAGCGTCATGATTGTTGGATGCCGGAAATCAATACAGGCGTCGTCTCGCGGTGAACATTAACGCTGTCACGGACGTTGGCCACCGAGGACACATAGGACACCGAGCAAGGACTTCGTTTCGAGAAGCAAACGGAGATCCCGCTACTGCTTCAACAGGCCCGTCTTGAAGGCCGGCATCAAGCGAGTGAGCTTATGACTGCGTGATTCCCTTCAGGCTCGGTGTCCTCTGTGTTCTCGGTGGCCAACGTACGTGTCTGCGTTTCTACGGCTTAGGGATTCGCAGCGTAGCGCTGATCATTGCGCTGCCGCTGAGGGCGTAGATCAGGGCCAGTGGATGCAGTTCCGCAAAGCCGATGCGGACGACCCCGAACCACAGGTTGTCGTCGACCCGGCCAAGATACTGCGCGACGCCGAGCATGATGACGATCAGGATGCTCGTGGGAATCGGCGTGCCCTCGAAATACTTCACCTTGCCCGTCTTCTCATCGGACAGCGCGGACGATGTCACATTGAATCGCGCAAGACGACTCACGCCGCACACCACGAAATAGGTCAGCACGGTCATGTCCCAGCCGCCCCGCATGCCGAGGGTGAAACCGAGCACGGCCGGCGCAACGCCGAATGAAATCACGTCGGCGAGCGAGTCGAGATCAGCGCCAAGGACCGACTGGCGCTTCTTATCCAGCCGCGCGACGTAGCCGTCGAGCACGTCGAGCACCAACGCGGTCGGCAGCAGGATGAACGCCGCCCACAAGAACCGCGACCGGCCGGTGGCCAGGTAGTCCAGGCACAGAAAGATCGCGATCGTGCCGCACGACGCGTTGCCAATGGTGAGGAAGTCAGCCCATGTGTAGGACCGAATCATCGAGACGTGGCGACGACGCGGGTTCTCCACCTCATGAGAGTAACATCTGAAACCACTCTTACAGCTCGGCCATGCTAGGCTGAATTTGTGACTCGCCCCGGGCTCGAAAACGCCGGCGCCATCCTGATGCGGGCCGTCGACAGCATGACCGACGGGTTCGTGTTGTTTGACGCGACCGACCGCATCATCCTCTGCAACCAGGTCTACGCCACCATGCTCGACGGCTTCGGTGAGTCGACCTTCGACCCGCAGTCCATGGTCGGCATGCACGTGGAGACGATCATCCGCCAGCAGGTCGAGCACGGTCAGCCGATTCCGCCGGAGTATGGCGGCAACGTCGACAAGTGGGTCGCCGATCGCGTGGCCTTGCACCAGCGCGCTGATGGCGTGCCCCACGTGCAGCAACTGAAAGACGGCCGTTGGGTGCAGTCCATCCGCCATCGCATGCCGGATGGCTGCATGGTCGTCCTGCGCTCAGACATCACGCACTTCAAGGAACGCGAGCGCGCGGCGCAATTGCTGGCGCAGCACGATTCGCTCACCGGCCTGCCCAATCGCCGCCTGCTGCTCGAACGGCTGCAGCAGGCGATCGCCCGCGCACGCCGCGCGCAGGACACCGTCGCCGTGCTGCTCGTGGACCTCGACGGATTCAAGCAAGTCAACGACACGCACGGACACGCCGCGGGAGACGAGGTGCTGCGGCTGACTGCGGATCGCCTGAAGGGCTGCCTGCGCATCACCGATGTCGTGGTCCGCTACGGCGGCGATGAGTTCGTCGTCATCGCGGAGTTCCCCGGACCTTCGATCGACGTGAGCACGGTCGCGTCGAAGATCATCGACGCCGTATCGAGGCCGATCACGCCGGTCTGGAGCGCGGCTTCAGGCGTGTCACCCCTGCGAATCGGCTGCAGCATTGGCATCAGCCACTACCCCTACGACGGAGATGACCCCGAGAAACTGATTCGGCTGGCGGATTCCGCCATGTACAAAGCCAAGGAAACCGGACGAGGACGATTCATGCGGCACGGCTGATAACCTTTCCGGGCGTTTCACGTATTAATGGTCATGAAACGCATTCTTCTCCCGGTGTGCATCGCCGTCCTGGGGTTCTGCTCCCCCGCCGCGGCCCAGACCACGCTTCCCGACCGGGTCGACCAGATCGCCCAGGCGCCACCCACGGCCGACGATACGCGCGAAGTCCTGCGCATCCTGCTTCAGAAATATCCCAGTAGCGTCGGTGAAATCCTGCGGCGCGACCCGAGCCTGATGGCGCGGCCGGACTACATGGCGCCGTATCCCGATCTCGCCAAGTATCTCGAGGCACATCCCGAAATTCCCCGCAACGTAGAGTTC
>DATMJU010000561.1:0-3441 GCA_035553795.1 Vicinamibacterales bacterium | reverse complement strand
GGCCGAACCGCTCGAGCTGGTGGTCGCCGCTGAGATCACCGTCTCGGTGGACGACTTCGTGCGGTTGGAGCACTGCGGGCACTTCGCGTAGGTGCTCAGCCATTTCGCATAGCGCAGGGTGAAATGGTGCGAACACGAGGGGCATTTCCAGACGTCGTAGTCGACACTGCCAATGCGCTCCTCGGCGATCTGCCCCTTCGCCAGCAACTCATCGTCCTCGCTGTCCGAGAGCCTGGTCATTCGCGTATGGCACTGCGGGCAGTTGCGCCGGCGGGAGCGCTGCCATCGGCGGTAGGTTGCGAAGCCTCCCAGGCCGATGGGAATGGTTCCCAGCCATCCCAGCCACGACAGGGAGTCGTCATCCTCGTATGACTCGGTGCCGATGGCGGGCAGCGCGACGGGTTCATCCCGGGCGGCCGTGAGCACCGCGTCCACGCCGGCGACGATGCCCGCGTCGAATTCTCCGTCTTTGAATCTGGGAATGACGTAGTTGTCGAGGATGGCGCCGGCCTTTCCGTCCGGCAACACCCCCTCGAGTCCATAGCCGACCTCGACGCGAACTTTCCGATCGCCCGTTGACCATAGGAAGAGCAGGCCGTTGTCGCGATGCTTCTTCCCGACGCCCCAGAGATTGAAGAGCTGCTCAGCGTATTCTTCGATCGAAAGACCGTCGAGCGATTGAATGACCACCACGGCCATCTCGATCCCATGCGTCTTCTCGATGTCGCCGATCGATTGATTGAGACGCGCCACCGTCTCGGCACTGAGCGCTCCGGGCATGTCGGTCACCCACGTGCCGTCCTTCACGCGCGGGTTGGGGACATTGGCGATCGGCTCCGCGCCTACTGGCGCCAGGGTCAGCAGGGCGAGGATTGCTGCCGCAAGTAATCGACTGGATGACGGGGCGCGCCAGCTCATCAAGCTGCATGCTAGCGCATCCGCAGCAACGTCAAAACCTGTGCGTGTAGAGGACCTTGGTAGCCGCCCGCCGATCCAGCGTCGCAAAGCGATTCTGGAGCGGATCGTCCACCCAGTTGTGGGTGTAGACGACATACAGGTCGCTACCGGGCTTGACGATCCAGCGGAAACGCGACTGCCACCCGAGCACGGCGCTCTGCGTGTCGTACTGGATGTTGTTCACCCACGAGACGGACGGGCTGAACTGCAGCTCCGGAATGACACGGAACAAGCGTGTCTCGAACCGGCCCTCGTCCAGGTCGACCCTGTTCCATTCAGCGCTCGTGTAGATGATGACACCCGGACGGATCCGCACGTTGAGATCGGTCGCCACCCGCTGGCGCGTGCCGTTGTAGAAGCCGCCGAATTCGTAGATCTGATTGACCGCGACCATCCGGCGGGGAGCCGTCGTTACCTGCACGCGGTAACGCGTCCAGTTGTACTCGCTGCCTGCCGGAAGCGTGATCCCCCGGCTGATCGCGAACGCCTTTTCAAGGCGCTCAAACGTCGGCAGGACCTTCACCTGGAATTGATCCTGCCGGTGCGTCGCGACGTTGGCGATCGTGACGTCGAAGTCCCGGTTCAGCAGGCCGTTGTCCAGCGTGCTGAACAGCAGGCTGCTGCTGACGCCGTATTGCATCGATCGGATCAATCGGTGTCCGCGTGGGCGCCTGGTGTAGAGCACTTCGGGGCTCAATCGCCGGAAGCCGGTGCGCGGCGTGAAGCCGACGGCCGCGTCGTAGTTCTCCTGGATCTCGCGATAGACCAGGCTGCCGCTCCACGGATCGTTCGGATACTCGACCCGCAGGCCGTAGGCGTTGCTCCGTCCATCAGCACGAGGATTGCTGGTGTGGAGCAGGAAGCCTCCCAGTCCGAGGTTATCGCCTCCGAGGAAACTGGACGTGGCGAACAGAAAATCCGCGCCGATCGTGTGCCGTAGATCGGCCCCGGCTTCCGGGGCGTGACGGCCGGTATAGAGCGCACCGACGTACGACTGACGCAGCATCCGGCGCTTGCCACGCGCCACAAAGAAGTTCTCGCCGAAGACATCCTCGTCCTGACCGGTCCGGACGTACATCGCGCCGACATCGTTGCTGCCGAACTGTCCGGCGAGTTTGCCGCCGACCCTGATCTGCTGCGGCACGCCCTGGTTGAGCCCGATGCGCCGCGTGAAGAAGGGCAGCAACGAGTTGTCGTTGCCCGCCGTGCTCTGGAAATCGAAGAAGGTGGAGCCGTCGAGGAAGAAGTCCCGCTTCTCCGGGAAGAACTGCGGGAAGCGCTCCAGGTTGGTGAGCCGCTGATCGACCTCGGTTTGCGCGAAGTCGGTGTTGATGGTGAGGTTGGTTCTGACGCCGGGGGTCGGGTTGTAGAAGACGTCGCCGCCAACGTCCAGGTCGTTGACGGTGCGGTCATGGCCGCGGCCCGGAGCGGCGGCGGACGTGCCCAGCAGATACGGCTTGACGTCGAGCCCCCGTGCCGCGGCGATGCCTTCGAGGCCAAGGAGCAGGCCGGCGTTCGACAGCCGGTTCAGCCCCTGGTTGCGCAGCCAGCCGCTCCACACGCTCTCCTCGTTCTTGCGCCGCACCGTCCGCTGAAAGTTGATGCCCCAGGCATCGGCCTCCGGATCGAAGTTCAACGTGCTGAAGGGAATTTCGATCTCGAGCGTCCATCCGGTGTTCGTGCGCCGCGCCTTGCCCGTCCAGATGCCGTCCCACTGGCGGTTGTTGAAGTTCGCGCCGCGAAGCGCGTCGCCCATCAGGCCGGACGGGTTCATTTCGAAGAAGTAGCCCGTCTGCTGGTTGTTGAACGTATCGATGTTCCACATGAAGCGGTCGTCCGACTGCAGGAAGTCGTCGCGCCGCCGATGGTAGCCAAGCCACTCCTCCGGCTCCGAGTCGTAGGCGGTGACGCCCATGTAGAGCGCGGTGCTCGTGAACAGGATGCGCACTTCGGTAGGCTCGGTCGCGGGCTGACCATTGTCCGGATCCTGCTGGACGAAGTCGCGCGCCGGAACCGCGCGGCTCCACGCCTCGTCGTCGAGACGGCCGTCAACGACGATGCGTTCTTCGGGCGCCAGCCGGACGGCGTGCATCGTCCGCCGCGGGCTCGCCTGGGCTGACGCGGGCGCGCTCGATGGGGCCTGGGGCTGTGCGGCGATCGGCGCCGATGCGATGAAGAGCAGCATGAAGGTCAGTGCGAAGGTCATGAACGCACTGTGGCAGCCGAATGTTGGGAAAGCTTTGCAGGCCCATGACACTTCTGTTGGCCGATAATGGGCAGGCATGGCGGCACCACGGGACGCGTCGAGACGGGCGCTGATTGTCGAAGATGAACCGGCGATCAGAGAGATCGTCCGGCTGCATCTGACGCTGGCGGGATTCGAAACCGAAGAGGTTGCCGATGGCCGCGCCGCGCTCGATCGGGTTCGGGCCGAGCGCTTCGACCTGGTCATCCTCGACGTGATGCTTCCGGGTGTGGACGGCG
>DATMJU010000560.1:0-3198 GCA_035553795.1 Vicinamibacterales bacterium | reverse complement strand
CCATTATCCGCCGAACGTCAGTGTCCGCCGAACATGCGGAATAGCCTCGTCAGGGGATCGTAGTAGCGGTCGACGACGCGCTCCTTCAGTGGAATGATCGCGTTGTCGGTGATGGTGATGCCTTCCGGGCAGACCTTCGTGCAGCACTTGGTGATGTTGCAATAGCCGATCGCGTCCCGCTCCTTCAAGTCGGCGATACGGTCGCCGGTATCGAGTGGGTGCATCTCGAGCGCCGCCGCATAGACGAAGAACCGCGGCCCGATGAACTCGTCGTGCTTCTTGTGCTCGCGCAGCACGTGGCAGACGTCCTGGCAGAGATAACACTCGATGCACTTGCGAAACTCCTGCACGCGGTCGGCATCGGCCTGCACCATCCGCCAGGTGCCATCCGGCGCGTCCGGCTGGCGCGGCGCGAACTTCTTGATCCTCTGCTTGACCTGGTAGTTCCAACTGACGTCGGTCACCAGATCGCGCATGTGCGGGAACGTCTGCATCGGCTCGATCGTCACCGGCTGCGTCAGATCCAGCTGATTGAGCCGCGTCATGCACATCAGCTTTGGCGATCCATTGATCTCCGCTGAACACGACCCGCACTTGCCCGCCTTGCAGTTCCAGCGGGCGGCGAGATCCGGTGCCTGCTCAGCCTGAATGCGATGTACGGCGTCGAGCACTACCATGCCGGGGGAAATCTCGGTCGCGTAGTCGGTGAAGCTGCCGGTCGCGCGTTCGCCGCGCCAGATGCGGAAGGTCGCTTTCTCGGACATCTACTTCATCTCCTCGATGATCGCCTGATGCTCGGCGGTGAGTGGCTGGACCGGCACGCGCTCCACTTGCATCGTGCCGCCGGCGCCCTTCTTCACCATGATGTTGTACTGGGCCCATTCTTTGCTCTTGTCCGGATAGTCGTCGCGGAAATGCGCGCCGCGGCTCTCCTTCCGCAAGATGGCGGCGCGAGCGATGGCCTCCGAAACCGTGAGCAGGTGCTCAAGGTCGAGTGCGGTGTGCCAGCCCGGGTTGTACTCGCGGTGGCCGTGCACCTGTGTGTTCGCAGCGCGCTTCGAGAGCTTCGCCACTTCCTCGACCGCGCGCTCCATCTCGTGCTCCAGGCGCACGATACCCACGAGGTTCTGCATCGTGTTCTGCAGTGAATGCTGAATGTCGTAGGGATTCTCACCGCCCGTCCGCTCAAATGGCGCGAGCGCTTTGCGCGCCGCTTCCTCCACTTGATCGTTGTTGACCGCGGGCATGCGGTTCGCCTTGGCGAAGATCGCGGCGTGCTCGCCGGCGCGCTTGCCAAACACGAGCAAGTCCGATAGCGAATTGCCGCCCAGACGATTCGCGCCGTGCAGTCCAGCACCGCATTCACCGGCGGCGAACAGGCCTGGCACATCGGACATCTGCGTGTCGCCATCGACGCGCACGCCGCCCATCATGTAATGCGTCGTGGGTCCCACTTCCATCGGCTCGGCCGTGATGTCCAGATCGGCAAGCTGCTTGAACTGGTGGTACATGCTCGGCAGCTTCTTCTTGATGTGTTCAGGCGCGTTCGAAATGTGCTGCTTGATCCAGGCGATGTCCAGGAACACGCCGCCATGCGGGGAACCACGCCCTTCGCGCACTTCACGCTGAATACAGCGGGCGACGTGATCGCGCGTTAGCAACTCCGGTGGCCGTCGCGCGTTCTTGTCCCCTTGCGTGTAGCGCCAGCCTTCTTCCGGAGTGTCGGCGGTCTGCGACTTGTAGTTATCCGGAATGTCGTCAAACATGAAGCGCTTGCCGGCGCTGTTCTTCAGCACGCCGCCTTCGCCTCGCACGCCCTCGGTGACGAGAATGCCACGCACGCTGGGCGGCCACACCATGCCCGTCGGATGGAATTGCACGAACTCCATGTCGAGCAGTGTCGCCCCAGCGTGATACGCCAGCGAGTGTCCGTCGCCCGTGTACTCCCAACTGTTCGACGTGATCTTGTAGGCGCGCCCGATGCCGCCCGTCGCGAGCACGACGGCCTTCGCGCGATACAGCTTGAAGCGGCCGCGATCGCGATCGTAGGCGAGCACGCCCGCCACACGGTCGCCGTCCTTGAGCAGCGTGACGACGGTCGTCTCCATGTAGAAGTCGATGCCCTGGTGGATGCCGTGATCCTGGAGCGTTCGAATCATCTCCAGGCCTGTCCGGTCGCCGACGTGCGCGAGGCGCGGATAGCGATGTCCGCCGAAGTTCCGCTGCAAGATACGACCGTCCTTGGTGCGATCGAACAGCGCGCCCCAGGCCTCCAGTTCGCGCACGCGATCAGGAGCCTCTTTGGCGTGCAGCTCTGCCATGCGTGGATGATTCAGGTACTGACCGCCTCGCATCGTGTCGGCGAAGTGCACGCGCCAGTTGTCGCGATCATCGACGTTGCCCATCGCCGCCGCCATGCCGCCCTCGGCCATCACGGTGTGCGCCTTGCCGAGCAACGATTTCGACAGCACCGCCACCTTCACACCCGCCGCGGACGCCTCAACGGCAGCGCGCAAGCCCGCGCCACCTGCTCCGATCACCAGCACATCATGTTCGAACGTCGTGTATTCGGCCATGCGTTTAGAGGATTCTCCAATCCGTGAAAATACCCATCGAACACATGCGAACGTACACGTCCGAAAAAGCCACCGAAAATAGGCTGCACCACGCCCACAGCATGTGGCGGCCGTTCAACTTGCTCACGCAGTCGTACGCGATCTTGCGGCCGGGTGAACCAGACAGGCAATCGGACTTGCCACCGATCAGGTGTCGCAGCGAATGACAACTAAATGTGTAGGAGCCGAGCAGAATGGTGTTCGCCGTGAGTACCAGGCTTCCGACGCCGACGCCGAATTCCGTGCCGCCGTTTGCCGTCGGGAACCAGAAGGCCTTCCAGGCGTCCCAGCCAAGCAGGAAGATGAAGGCGACCGCCAGATAAAGGAAGTAGCGATGAATGTTCTGGATCGTCAGCGGCAGCGTGCGCTCGCCGCAGTAGCTCTTGCGCGGCTCGCCGACAGCGCAATTGATCGGGTCCGCCCAGAACGCCTTGTAATAGGCGCCGCGATAGTAGTAGCAGGTGAAACGGAAGCCGCCGGGCGCCCACAGAATCAGCAGAGCGGGCGAAAACGGAAGCCATGCCGGGATCCAATCAGGCTTCGAACCGAACCACGAATGGGGCGAATCGCCAAAGATCTCCGG
>DATMJU010000559.1:0-3732 GCA_035553795.1 Vicinamibacterales bacterium | reverse complement strand
CCGCTTGCGGACCCTGATGAAGGCCGCGGCATGAGGGCTCGCACGGGGCCGGGCGCCACGCACGCTTCCAGCACAACCGCGCCCGCGATGACGAGGAGATGCACATGTTCGTCAACGTCCGTTTTTCATCAGCCTGTTAGGTGCCTAGGAGCGCGAAACGGTGTGTGACGGCGCGCTGGTCTCGTCGGGCTTGGGGAACGCCGCGTCAGCGGTATCGACTTCGGCCTTCGCCTTGGCCGCCGTTTCCTTCTGCTCCTCGATCTTGATTTCCTGCTCGAGCGTGTTCTGAAGGTCCGTCGAGGCCTTCTTGAATTCGTTCAGGCTGCGGCCCAGGGACTTGCCCAGTTCAGGGAGCTTGCGGGGGCCAAAAATGATGAGCGCAATCACCAGGATGATGATGAGCTCGGGCATGCCGATTGAACCAAACATATGATTGCTCCCGTTTAATTGCAGGGACGGCCAGTTTCGGGCCGAAAACGTCTAAGTCATCGAGTATAGACCTATTTTGCTTTTCCCGGCTTCCGGCCGGGACGGCCCCGGGACGAGCGTCCTTGTGGGGCCGGGAACAGTCAGTTACCATCACCTATGCGCAGCCGATCGACCGTTGCCGCCCTCCTGGCCATCCTGATTTCCGCCGTTGCCGGCGGTGTTTTCGGGAAGAGCGCCCTGGCCACCACCGAGACCGTCCCGAACCATTACAAGACGTTCACCGCGGCGCTGACGGCGATTCAGACGCAGTATGCCGAGCCGGTCGAATCCGATCGCATGGTCTACAGCGCGATCAACGGCATGCTCCAGACGCTCGATCCGCATTCGAGCTTCATGGACCCGCGGACCTACGCGCAGATGCGCGAGCGGCAGGAAGGCCGTTACTACGGGTTGGGTCTGCAGATCACTTCCGTCGACGGTGACATCACCGCGACTCGCATCTTCGAGGGCTCGCCCGCATTCAGCGTGGGCATGCGCCGCGGCGACGTGATCGCCGAAGTTGAAGGCGCCAGCGCGAAGGGGTGGACCACCGAGGCGACGGTCAACAAGCTCAAGGGACCGAAGGGCACGTTCGTCAACATCGGCGTGCGCCGCAAGGGATTCGAGCGGCTGCTCGAGATGCGCGTGATGCGTGACCAGGTCAGCATCCCGAGCCTGTCGGCGTCGTTCATGATCGACAACCAGACCGGCTACGTTGGCGTCACCGACTTCGCTGAGCACACCGACGAGGATCTCGGCAACGCGCTCGAAGCGCTGACCAAGCGCGGCATGAAGCGCCTCGTGCTCGACCTGCGCGGCAACCCCGGCGGCCAGCTCGATCAGGCGATTCGCATCACCAACCGCTTTGTGCCGAAGGGCTCGATGGTGGTCTACACGCGCGGTCGCGTCCCGAACTCGGATTCGGATTACCGCGCGACCGACACGCCCGACTACCTGACGATCCCGATGATCACGCTGGTCAATCGCAACAGCGCGAGCGCGTCGGAAATCGTTTCCGGCGCGCTGCAGGATTACGACCGTTCGCTCGTGGTCGGCGAGACCACGTTCGGCAAGGCGCTTGTGCAGTCGGTCTATCGCGTGAGCGGCGGCGCGGGCCTCGCGCTGACCACGGCGCGCTACTACACGCCAAGCGGCCGGTTGATTCAGCGTCCGTGGGACGCCTCGTTTGACGACTACCAGATTTACAGCTTCAAGGATCAGAAGGAGCG
The DNA here is from genome assembly GCA_035553795.1 of Vicinamibacterales bacterium. Classification (GTDB taxonomy): domain Bacteria; phylum Acidobacteriota; class Vicinamibacteria; order Vicinamibacterales; family UBA2999; genus 12-FULL-67-14b. The sequence goes on along the minus strand of DATMJU010000559.1, from coordinate 2,035 downwards.
CGAGAAGTCGCCCGATCAGTTGAAGTACACGACCAGCGGCCGCAAGGTGTATTCCGGCGGCGGCATCGAGCCGGATCTGCGTTTCGACGGTCCGGTCGAAGGATTCAACCCGACGCGCTTCGGGCGCACACTGCATGGCCGCGGCTTCTTCCTGTCCTATGCCGAGCAGTTCAGCGCCGAAGGCGACTCGCGCATCGGCCACTCGGGTCCGGAGCGCCGCCTGGTTCGCAAGGGCTTCCTGGTGGACGACGGGATGGTGGCGGACTTCAAGAAGTTCGTGCTGTCGAAGAACGTGAAGATCGAGGAGGACGCCTGGACGAAGGACGTCGAGTTCATCCGGGCGATGATTCGCTACGCCATCGATGAATCGGTGTTCGACATCGCGACCGCGCGCCAGCACCTGATCACGGTCGATCCGCAGGCCAAATTCGCGATTTCCAAGTTCCCCGAAGCTGAGCAGTTGCTGCAGACGCGCAAGACCAGCGTCGCCAAGCAGTAAGTCAAAGACCCGCCTACGCCCCTTTCGGGGCTACGGCGGGCAAGCCCCCTAAATATTGGGGGTCTTTTCGTTCTTGCCACCATTCAGTGTGCTTGTTAGACTGACCGGCGGTTCCCCCGCCTTCGCCGAAGGCTTCGGCGCGGCAGGCTTCCCAGTCCCTTTAAATGCATCTCGAACGTCTGGAAATCTCAGGTTTTAAGTCCTTCTCGGATCGATCCGAGCTGGCATTCGACCGTGGCGTGACCGCCATTGTCGGACCCAACGGCTGCGGCAAGAGCAACGTGGCCGACGCGCTGACGTGGGTGCTTGGCGAGCAAAGCGCCAAGAGCCTGCGCGGCGACAAGATGGAAGACGTCATCTTCAACGGCTCCGATGCGCGCAAGCCCACCGGTGCCGCCGAAGTGCGTCTGCGTTTTGGCAACGTCATCGTACCCCCCTCGCTCCTCAAGGAACTTGGTGAGGAGGCGGTTCCGGGTGCCGGGTTACAGGTTCCGGGAGAAAACGGGAACGGTCACCATCCCGAAGCCGGCGACGAGCTGTTTCAGTCGGTGACGCGGGAGGTTGAAGTCACGCGCCGGTTGTTCCGATCGGGCGAGAGCGAATACCTGATCGACGGCCAGACCTGCCGCCTGAAGGACATCCACGAACTGCTGATGGATACGGGCCTTGGCGCCAAGGCCTACGCCATCATCGAGCAGGGCAAGATCGGCATGATCCTCAGCTCGCGGCCGACCGATCGCCGCCAGTTAATCGAGGAAGCCGCGGGCATCACGAAGTACAAGGCCCGCCGCCGCGCCGCCGAGTTGAAGCTCGATGCGGCGCAGCAGAACCTGACGCGCCTCGAAGACATCGTTTACGAAATCGACAAGCAGCGCGGATCGCTGAAGCGCCAGGCCGCGAAGGCCCGCCGCTACACGCGTCTCCGCGACGAGATGCGGCGCTGGGAGAAAGTGCTGTTCGCCCGCCGGTATCGCAGCCTGTCGGAAGCGATTGAATCGGCGCGCACGCGACTGCAGGAAGCGCGCACCAGCGAGGCCTCGGCCTCGGCGCGCCTGGCCGAAGTCGAAAACGATCTCGGCCGCATCCGTATCGAGCTGGCGTCCGCCGACCAGGCGGCGACGCAGGCCCGCGAGACCGTGCACGCGCACGAGCTCGAGATCAATCGCCGCCAGCAGCAGATCGCGCTCGATACGCAGCAGGCCGAGATGCTGCTCAAGCGCGCCGAAGAGCTGGAAGCGGAGCGCCAGCAGCTCGAGGGCCGCCGCGAACCGGAACGTATCGCGCTCGAAGGCCGGCGTCTTGCCGCCTCCGAAGCTGCGACCGCGCGCGACGAAGCGGCGGCGTTGGCCGCCGTGGCCGCCGAGGAATACACCAGGGCGTGGATGGCCATCGAGGCGCTCGAGCAGGATGTCGAGAAGGCCCGGTCGGACGTTTACGCGATTCTCAACACCATCACCGCGCTCACCGCGGCGCATGATTCCGCAGCCGCGCAGCGCGAGCGCGCGGTCGCCGCGCAATCACGCCTCGAACTGGAAG
>DATMJU010000558.1:0-3016 GCA_035553795.1 Vicinamibacterales bacterium | reverse complement strand
GGTCGATCGCGTCGCGGACAACGACATCAGCGTGTTGCTGCGCGGCGAAAGCGGCGTCGGCAAGGAAGTCATCGCGCGCGAGATTCATCGCCGTTCACCGCGCCGCAGCAGCCCGTTCGTCAAGGTGAACTGCGCGGCGTTGCCCGCGGAGCTGCTCGAGAGCGAGCTGTTCGGCCACGAGCGCGGCGCCTTCACCGGCGCGGCGTCCACCCGCGTCGGCAAGTTCGAGTTCGCGCAGCACGGCACGATCATGCTGGACGAAATCGGCGAGATGCCGCTCGCGCTGCAGGCCAAGATCCTGCACGTCCTGCAGGACCGCGAGTTCACGAAGCTGGGCAGCAACCGCACCGTCGAAGTCGACGTGCGCGTGATTGCCGCCACCAATCGCGATCTCGAACTGATGATGCGCCAGGGCACGTTCCGGGAAGACCTCTACTATCGCCTCCAGGTGATCGAGGTGCACATCCCGCCCCTGCGCGAGCGCCGCGAAGAGATTCCGCAGCTGATCGAGTTCTTCCTGCTGAAGTTCGCGTCCGTCTATCACCGTCCGGCGACGCGTCCGTCGCTGTTGCTGCAGGAGGCGTTGCTCAGCTACGAGTGGCCGGGCAACATCCGCGAGCTCGAGAACGTGATGAAGCGGCTGGTCGTCCTCCAGGATGAAACGCTGATCCTCGCGGAGCTCGGCCGGCTGCGCGCTTCACGCGCCGCAAACCAGGACGCGGACGAACGTCATCATGCGGCATCGGCGCAGGCGCCGTATCCGCAGTCAGTGAATCGCCCGCAGCCGCCGGTGACGCCGCCGCCACCGGTATACGCCGCTCCCCCGCCGCCACCACCGGCGGCCATGCCCGTCGAAACCGCGAGCCCGCTGGTGATGGGCGCAGACGGCGTGAACTTGCAGGAGCTCGCGCGGCACGCCGCGATGGGCGCCGAGAAGGAAGCCATCCAGCACGCGCTGGAGCGCTTCCGCTGGAATCGCCGCAAGACGGCCGAGTACCTCCAGGTCAGCTACAAAACGCTGCTCAACAAGATGAAGGAATGCGGGATCAGCGAATCCCCGTCTGCCTAACTCGTCCAGTTCTCAACACAATCTGGAACACCGCTTGCTGAAGTCACGGTTGGGGCGCCATGAGGCGCCTCAACCTCCTGCGCACGATGCTGCGGAGGTCAAGACGTGAGGAGGCGGTCTGATGAAATTGCTCGTACCGATCGGTGTGCTGTTGATCCTGATTGGAACCGGTGGTTCCGTTGCGGCGTGCTACGGGAATGCGATCTTCGATGGCGAAGAGACCCGCACTGCGGCGGACCTTCAAGGACAAACCGACTCGCCTGCGGGCGAGACGACTGATCGCTCGCCGCGCCTCTTCCTGGCGCCGCTGGCCGGCTTGACGCTCGCCGTCGGGCTGGTATGCGTCGGCATCGGGATGGGCAACTGGCGCCGCCCTATCCCATCTGATGTACGCCCAGCGAATCCCTGGAGTGATCAGCCGGCGGAGCACGGCGATCCCCCCAAGGGACTCGTCTAGCGACGGACCGCTGCGGTCTGCTGGCTGCTGTTGCTCACCAGATGCAGCCGGCGATCGCGGCGATCGATCGTCCAACCCTGCGTCTCGTGGCCGCACAGTAGGCACTGCTGATAGAGCCGCGTGTCCGTGCGGGCACGGTAGAGCTCGTGGCCGCCATGGAACAGCGTGCACAGGAAACTACGGGTCTTACGGCGGAACCGGCTCAGCATCTGCTTGAACGCGGTTGTCACATCCACACTTTCGGTAACCAGCGCCATCGTGCTCGAACCGAACTGGTGATTGAACGCTCTCATCACTGCCTCCGCCGTAGTCCATAGCAAGGGTGATACCGCTTCGCCTCCACGGCGTGTGGAACCAAAGTTGCAATTTCGTCGGCGGGACTTAACTGAGGGGAGAGACTGATGAAATACGGAGTGGCCTGGTTGCTGGGAGTGCCGGTATCGATCATCGGCCTCTGGTTCATCGCGAACCAGATGGGTTGCGGGCTCTAGCCCGAGTTTCAAAGCGTGGCGTCCACCTCGTCAGCATCTATAATGCCGGGGTGGATTCGCCTTCTTCCTCAAAGCCTGCTCCACGGCTGATCGTTTCCCCTCTCATCAAGAAAGTAGAGTCGGCGCTGACCAAGTCGCCGGCCGACACCGGCTCCAACGAAGACGCTATGCGATGCGAGCGTTGCGGTGCGGACATGTATCGCATGCACGCCGTGTGGCGCTGCCCTACTTGCCGGTTCAAAACGGACTGCTGCGGCACCTGGTAATGGAACGACTTTCCTCTCACATCGACACGAACAGCGACGACTTCCGCGCCAACCGGGAGCGCATGCAGTCCCTCGTCGACGAACACCGCGCGCGCCTCGAGCGCGTTCGCGAAGGCGGCGGACCGAAATATGTCGCGCGCCACCGCGAACAGGGCAAGCTGCCGGTGCGCGAACGCATCGACGCGCTCGTCGACCCCGGATCGGCGTTCCTCGAACTGTCGCCGCTGGCGGCCTGGGACATGTACGACGGCGACGCACCCAGCGCCGGCATCGTCACCGGCATCGGCCGCGTCTCCGGCCGCGACGTGATGATCGTCGCGAATGACGCGACCGTGAAAGGCGGCACCTACTATCCGCTCACGGTGAAGAAGCACCTGCGCGCGCAGGAAGTGGCGCTGCACAACCGGCTGCCTTGCGTGTACCTGGTGGATTCCGGCGGCGCTTTCCTGCCGCTGCAGGCGGAAGTGTTTCCGGACCGTGAGCACTTCGGCCGCATCTTCTTCAACCAGGCGCGCATGTCCGCCGAGCGCATTCCGCAAGTCGCCGTGGTCATGGGCTCCTGCACGGCCGGGGGCGCGTACGTGCCCGCCATGTCCGACGAAACCATCATCGTCAAAGGCACAGGCACAATTTTCCTGGGGGGCCCTCCCCTCGTAAAGGCCGCCACCGGTGAAGAAGTCACCGCGGAGGATCTCGGAGGCGCCGACGTGCACACGCGACTGTCCGGCGTCGC
>DATMJU010000557.1:0-11716 GCA_035553795.1 Vicinamibacterales bacterium | reverse complement strand
GCCTCAAGCCTTTCGTCTGATAGAAGTCCGTGATCGCATTGAGATCGACATCGCGATAGCTGACATCGAAGTTCCCGTTCGGCCGCTGGTCGGGCTTGCCGAGCGGCGCCATCAGGAAGGTGAAGTCGGCCTTGCCGCCGTACACGTCGCCGCTGGCGCGCGTGACCTCCATCCGCCCGCGATCCCAGAACACGTGACCACGAACGTTCGGGAAACGGTGATCGTTCACGCCGGCCAGCGCACTCGTGAAATCACCCTCGAGTTCGCGGCCGTCCTTGAACATGTGGAAGGTGCCTTCGAAAAGCGCCTCGCCGAACAAGGTGAAGTTGTCGCGCGCGAAGAAGATCTTCTGCTGATTCGGAAGCTGCACGCGCGAGCGGATCTTGTAGAGCTGCTCAGGAAAACGCGGCAGGTCAATCACGCCGGTCATGTCCGACACCATGCCGTCGGTCAGCAGCTGAATCTTGTCGAAGACGATCTTGTTGTCGACGACCTTGAAGTCAGCGTCCATGTGCACGGGCGTGGGCTCGTACTTCTGGATGTAGAGCGTGCCGTCGTTCCAGTGCAGCTGGCCGCGATACTCTCCCGACTTGGTCGCCACGACGTCGAGGTTGGGCGCGACCATGAACCAGTCGGAACCGTAGTCGTTGATGATCAGCTCACCGCGGTGCGCGCGCACGTACTGCATCGTCGCGACGACGAGGCGTGGGCCGGTGCGCGGCGGGCGCGGCGGGCCGGTCAATCGCGGGAATGTCTGGCGGCCGTCCGGGAACGACTCGACGATCATCCGCCAGTCCGTCATCTCGATGGAGTCGAGCAGGACCTCGCGGTGCAGCAGCGCGCTCCAGGTCAGCGAGACCTCGATGCGCTTGGCCTCGAGCCAGTCCGGCTCGTTGGGATACATGCCGCTGATGCGGAGGTTCTCGATTACGAACTTGCCGCTGCCCAGGCGCACATCGAGCCGGCCGATGGTTAGCGTCCGATCGAGCCATTTGCTGCCTTCGACTTCGAGCCGTGATTTGAGCAGCGGACCGAGATCGAGGGTCAGCAGGGAGACAACCAGCACCGCCACCGTCACGCCGATCGCCACCGCGAAGCGGCGTCCGTAGCGGTACAGCCTGCGAGCCGCCGCGCCAATCGAGGCGCGGACGCGCGCCAGGCGGCTTAGTTCCTGCGGTGCGTCACCGGTCATCGAGGGGTCGAGCCATTCGCTGTGTCATTCGATGACGGCAAGCACGGCGCCGGCATCCACTGACTGGCCTTCCGTCACGGCCACATCGCGCACGCGCCCGTCGCGCGCCGCGCGCAACTCGTTCTCCATCTTCATCGCTTCAACAACGACGAGCCCCTGGCGCGCCTTGACCTCGTCACCGGGCTTGACGAGCACGCGCACCACCTTGCCCGGCATTGGCGCGAGCACGCGTTGCGGCCCCGAGCCGTGCGCGCCGGCGCCTTCCTTCTTCTGACGGCCGAACGAGCCGGCCGGGCGGATCTCGAGCGGGATCGTACGCCCGTCGAGGTGGACGTCGAACTCACCCGCTGCGGGTCTTGCGGCGAACGACGCGTCCACCGATTGGGTGGGCATTTCGCCGCCTTCCGGCTGCACCAGCATCGAGATCACCGAGTCACTCACCCGCCGCGCATCGACGATGTGCGTGGTGCCGTCGACGTCGACGTGCAGGAATGCTCCCTTGCGCGTGACGCCAACGGTCCGAACCCGGTCACCGATCGCCACCTCGAAAATCATCGCAGCGCCTCGATCCTGCCGGCGTCGCGCCAGCGGCTCGGCACGACTTCCGTGGCGTGGTTGCTGGCGGCCGGCTTGGTAAACAGGTGGATCGCCGCCGCAATCGCCGCCAGTTCTTCGTGGGACGAGGCGATCGACTGGAGCGGCCCCTTCCCGAGCTTGCGATCGATGAAGCCCGTGTCGAAGCGCGCCGCCTTGAAGTCTTCGTCCTCGAGGATCCACTGGAAGAACGGGATGGTCGTGCGGATGCCGCGGACCTGGTATTCGGCAAGCGCGCGGCGCATGCGCTGCATCGCGTGGTCGCGATCGTCTCCCCAGGTAATCAGCTTCGAGATCATCGGGTCGTAGAAGATCGGCACTTCGCCGCCTTCATAGGCGCCGCTGTCATCGCGCACGCCCGGGCCCTGCGGCACGCGCAGGCCCTGGATGCGTCCGGGCGACGGCATGAAGTTGTTGTCCGGATCCTCGGCGTAGATGCGGCACTCAATCGCGTGCGCCTTCGGCTCCAGCAGCGCAGCCGGATCGAGGTCGAGCCGTTCGCCGCGCGCGATGCGGATCTGCCACTGCACCAGGTCGACGCCCGTCACCATCTCGGTGATCGGATGTTCAACCTGCAGGCGCGTGTTCATCTCGAGGAAGTAGAACGAGCCGTCCTCGTCGAGCAGGAACTCGATCGTGCCGGCATTGGTATAACCCACCGTCTTGGCAACGGATGCCGCGGCGGACGTCATGCGCCGCCGCAACTCCGGCGACACCGCCAGGGACGGGCTTTCTTCGACGACCTTCTGGTGGCGACGCTGGATCGAGCACTCGCGCTCCACAAACGGCAGCACCGTGCCGTGGTGATCGCCGAGTAGTTGCACCTCGATGTGGCGCGGCGCCATGATCCGGCGCTCGAGATACACCGCGCCGTCTCCGAACGCCGACTGCGCTTCCGAACGCGCGGCGCGCAGCGCGCCCGGCAGGTCGGCCGCGGCCGCCACCATGCGCATGCCTTTGCCGCCACCGCCCGCGACGGCCTTCAGCATCAGCGGGTAGCCGATCTTCTCGGCGACCGCCAGCACCTCGGCATCAGTCGTCTGATCGCTCAACGGTTCTTGCGTACCTGGCACAACGGGCACGCCGGCCTTGATCGCGGCTTGGCGCGCGGCGGTCTTGCTGCCCATCAGCGTGATCGCCTCGGGCGACGGGCCAATGAACGTCAGCCCGGCATCCCGGCACGCGGCGGCGAAATCCTCGTTCTCCGCGAGGAAGCCGTAGCCGGGATGCACGGCGTCGGCACCGCTCCTGCGCGCGGCGTCGATGATCGCGTCGATGCGCAGATAACTTTCGCGCGGACTGCTGGGACCCACCGGGTACGCTTCGTCTGCCATGCGGACGTGCAGCGCCGCGCGATCACATTCCGAATAGACCGCGACCGTCCGGATACCCATGTCGCGGCAGGCGCGAATCACACGTACCGCGATCTCGCCGCGGTTGGCGATCAAAATCTTTTTCATCAGACCGAACCGCTTACTAGTCTATCAATTACGAGGGCTTAACTCGCCGGCCGGCGAGTGCTGGCGGACGGCTACTGCCGCGTGGCGTGAACGATGAATCGCTGGGGCGCCGACCCGACGTAGTAGAAGGGATAGCAGGTGATCAGCGTCAGGGTGGCTTCGGACTGGCGCTCGAGGACGGACACGTCGTCCGGGGCCACGATCGACGTCTTCGTGACGCGATAGATGAACTCATCCCGGGTGGTCCGGAACCGGATCTCGTCGCCAACCTTCACGTCCTTCAGGGGGCGGAACAAGCCATCCCGGTGGCCGGCCATGGCGCTGTTGCCTGACTCCCAGGGCATCGGTGTGTCGGGGAGGTGGCCGACCGCGCGCTTCAAGGTCCGGTCATCATCGCCTTCAATGACCGGCGTCGAGAGCTGCAGACGGGGCACATCGAGCATGCCTACGAGGCCGCCGGCAGCCACGCGCGACGGCGCGCGTTCCGACTTCGCGGCAGATTCGAACGCGGCGGTCTGCTGCGCCTGGAAGCGGCGCGCCTCGACGGATTCGTAGCCATACACGCCGAGAGCGCCGATCCCGACGCCGAGCAACGCCCACTCGAGGCAGTGCATGAGCCAGATCGCCACAGCCTTCATTGCCGGCCCTCGTCGCGCTTCTCGAAATAACCGTCGCGAGTGCGCACGTTGAGCACGCGCCCGTCCTGGGATCGCACGTAGACCTTTACGGCGCGTCGGCGGCCTCCGGCCTCATCGCCCGTCCTGGTCGGGATGTACGCGAGGGTGTAGGCGTTGCGGATATCTTTCGCAATGCGCTCGAACGCATCGGGGACGTCATCGATCCGTCGCGGTTCGTACGACTCGCCACCCGTGGCTCGCGCCAGTTGCCGCATCAAACGCGGGTTGCCGTCGCGAACCAGCGGATCGATCAGCGCAACCGTGTAGACGGTGGCATCCGAGTCGTGCACGCGCTTGACGATCTCATCCCGCTTCGCCTGGCTGGCGTTATCGCCGCCGTCACTGACGACGATCAGCACCTGCCGCGTGTGAACAGCCTGCTGCAGTCGCGCCAGTCCCGAGGCGAGCCCGTCGTAAATCGCGGTCATGCCACGGGCCACGATCGCGCTGGACATGGCGCGCGCGAAGTCCGCGGTGTTCATGTCCTTGACGACCTTCGGACCGTACGCGTCCCGGACCGTCTCGTTGAAGGTCAACACGAAGATCTCGTCCTGCGGGTGTGAATGCTGCGCAAATGCGACCGCTGACGCGATCACACGCTCGCGGCTTGGCCGCATGCTGTTGCTGTTGTCGATGAGGAAACCGACGGACGCGGGGACTTCCTCGGCCGAAAACATCTCGAGCTTCTGGGGCTTCGCGTCGTCAATCACGGTGAACGCATCCTGCTTCAAACCCGTGATGTAGCGTCCGCGGCGGTCCCGTACCGAAACGTGTAGAACGACCAGTTCCGAGCTGGCGCGGAAGGTCGGGCGCTCCTGCGCCCGCAGGTCATGCGAGACGAACGAAGGTGGAACAGTGAGTAGTGAGATGCCAGCCACGATCGTGGCGACTAGTGGTGTCACTCGCATGACTGGCACTCTCACATGTCACTGTTCATCCCCGAACCCGCGTTACACGTTCGCGCGGTTGGCGCGGCGCAGCAGGCGGCTGCCGACGATCGAACCGATGCCGATCAACGCGAGCAGCGGCAGGAAGCCGGCCGTGTTGGGCAAGTCGGTGCGAGCGGGAGCCTCTTCGCGCGGGGCCGGTGCCGGCTCGGGAGCGGGCGTCGGCTCAGGAGCCGCAACGGGCTCCGGCGTGGTGCGTGCCGGCTCGCCGGTAATGGCGCCAACCGGTTCGCGGACGGGTTCCGCCTGCGCGGTCTCCGTCGTCGTCTGGGCGGTCACGGTCGCTTCCGCGTCGACGCCATTGCGGTCAACGCGAGAAAGATCGGCAGACTCCGAGACTTCGGTTTCCGACTTGGTCGTCAACACCGACTGGCCCGTGCGCGACGCGATCTGCAACGCCTGTGCGCGCGGGTAGATGAATTCGTGGCCAACCGAGTTGCCTGGATAGAACCAGATCTTGATTGCGTTGGTGGTGGCGGCGCCGGCCTGCGCTGGCGTCTCCATAAAGCGCACCTGCGGTTCATCCGACGGGCGGTCGTTCGAGTAGAACGGGATCGCGAGCAGCGTGGCATGCAGTTCCTTGCGGTCCTGGCTCATCACCTTCACGATGTGGCGATTGCTATTGCTGTCCATCAACTGGAACAGGTACGTGCCCGCGGGCAGCGTGGTCTTCGGCAGTTCAACCGCCTGGCTGAACGTGAAGAACGTGTCCTGGTTGCGGGGCCCTGTCTGCGCGCCCGCGTTTACCGACATTGTCACCATCGCTGCGGTCATGCATGCGAGGGCGACCTTTCGAATCGACTTCATCTATCCTCCTCCTCGGCGCACGCATGTGTTGCGCTACAACTAGCCGAGTTCCTTTTCCCTGGTAAGAGCAAGGATGCGGCCACTTTTCAAGCGTGGCCGTAGCGGAGAAGTCTGGAGGAAGGTGCAGCAAGTAAGGCGCGAGCGCGGTCAATCTGTGGAAGCGGCGCGACACCTTAGCGATGGCGAGCCGCGCGCGGTCCGTGAGCCGCGCGCGGCAGGTTGAGCTTGCCGTTGCTACGGCATTTTCATCGTGTCGTCGAATGTGATGTTCACCAGCGCTTTGTCGCCCGGCGTCACCGCCATGGGCGCACCATCAGTGCCCATGTATACAGAAATGGGCGACCCGCTTGGCGGGGGCTCGTTCCCACTCATGAGGCCCTGCTGGTCGAACGCCACCGCGATCCAGACCTGACCCGGCGCCACGTTGCTGAACACCGCTTCGATGCCGTTCTTGTCCAGGGCGATTTGATCGACAGGCTGCGAGCCGGCGCCAATGTTCGGCGTGTCGAAGATCCAGACCCAGAGCTTGTGGGTGGCGTCGACCGTCCCCTTGCCCGTGTAATTCACGGTTACCTTGACGGTACCGGCGGTCAGCCGCGCCTCGGATGCGTCCGTGCCCGCTCGGAGCGGCCCGGTGGCGCCAATGCACATCACCGCGATAACGACGGTTAAAACTTTCTTCATGAGCCCGTTCTCCTTGGAATGCCGAAACTGTTTGAATGAGACGACGACGGGCACCAGGTCGTTCATGCCCCCTCATCGAACGGTGAACGGCGACGCTCGGACGGCGGGATCGGACGGATGGGCGGAAATCAGTCTTGCTGGAGGAACTGCTCGAAGTCGCAGCAGACGAACGTCGGGGGCGGCGTCAGTTGGGCGAAGTGCGACGCCTGAAAGCTGGTGGTGAGCGCAACCACGCGCATGCCTGCCGCTTGCGCCGCTTCGATGCCCATTGGCGCATCTTCGAAAACCAGGCAGTCGGCCGCTTCAACGCCGACCCGCCGCGCCGCTTCGATGAACACATCCGGCGCGGGTTTGCCGCGCGGCACTTCATCTCCGCGCACGATCACCGGAAACGCATCGCTCAGCGATAACTCCGCAAGTGTATGGGTGACATTGGGCTTCGGCGCCGAAGTGGCGAGGGCTACCGGGATCGCCTCTTCTTTCAACTGCGTGATGAGCGCCGCAAGGCCCTTCATCGGGGACAGCCGGCCCTTCGAGATCTCGCGGTAGAGGCTTTCCTTCTCGTGCTCGTAGGCTTGCCATTCCTCACGCGACACCTCGCGCTTGAACAGGATTGGAAAAATCTCGCTGTTGCGGCGTCCGTCCAGTCGCGCGCGATCGGCCTGTGTCAGCGGCGGCAATCCGTGCCGTTCCGCAAATACGCCAAACGCCTCCGCGTGCAGGTGCATGTTGTCTACGATGGTGCCGTCGATGTCGAAGATGACGGCGCGGGGAGCAAAACGAAGTGGCACACCTGATTATCTCAGGCGGCGCGTATAATCGCGATGCAAAGCTCCCGTGATCCTCCGCAGTCACAATGAATGGGGCCGGCTGCGCTCGGTCATCGTCGGCCGTGCCGACCAGGCTCGCGTGCCGATCGACGACATCAGCCTGCGCGCCATCAACTATGCAGGCGGCGCGGCCCGGCAGATCGCGCACGGCCCTTACCCTGCCCAGGTCGTCAACGAAGCCAACGAAGATCTCGAGCGCCTCTGCGACGTATTCACCGACGCCGGCGTCACCGTGTATCGCCCGGATCCGCCGGATACGGGCCTGCGTCACGGCGCCGACGGCTGGCAGAGCGACGGCTACTACGCCTTCTGTCCGCGCGACGGTCTGCTCGTCGTCGGCGATACCGTCATCGAAACACCCATGGTGCTGCGCGCTCGTTACACGGATGCGTTTCCCTACCGGCGCCTGCTGCTTGAAGCGATGAACGATGGCGCGCGCTGGCTCGCCGCGCCCCGTCCGCGGCTGACGGACGCCGGCTACGACGAACATGCCGATCAGGATCACAAGAGCCTGCGAAACCTCGAACCGGTGTTTGATGCCGCCAACGTGTTGCGCGCGGGCAACGACCTGCTGTTTCTCGAGAGCAACAGCGGCAACCGCCTCGGCGCTGAATGGCTGCAACGCGCGCTGGGTACGTCGTATCGCGTGCATTTCCTGCAAGGGCTCTATAGCTACATGCACCTGGACAGCACGATCAGCCTGCTCCGGCCTGGCGTCGCACTGCTCAACCCGGCGCGTCTCAACGCCAACAACCTGCCGGAGTTCTTCAAGGGCTGGCAGATCCTGTGGTGTCCGGAGCCAGTCGACATCGGGTTCCATCCGCCCTACGAGCACGCGAGCAAGTGGGTGGGCATGAACCTGCTGATGCTTGATGAACGCACGGCCATCGTCGAACGTTCGCAGACACCGCTGATCAAGATGCTGGAAGCCGAGCGGTTTGAGGTAATTCCTGTACCGATGCGCCACGCGCGGACGCTCGGCGGCGCTGTGCACTGCGTCACGCTGGATCTCGAACGCGACTAACGCCGCTCGAAGCCCACGACCGCTCTCGCCTTCAACGCGCGCCAGTGGCGCCCGGCGGCGCGCCGCAACTCGGCGCGTCGATTAGACGTAGGCGTGGAATCGCCCAGCAGCCCCTGTTGCTCGGCGGCGACGTCGCGGTCAGGTCCCCAGGCCGGTGTCACCGATCCCAGTTCCAGGGCGGGATAGTCATGGAGGAACGCCCTCTCGCCGGCCTCGGCAAGCGCCCACACCGCATCGTCGTCGATGGCCCCGAGACGCGTGCGATAGGAGCCGTACCACTGGTGCCACAGCACCGGTACGCGATCGTCCTTCAGCAAATTGCCGATGCCATAACGGGATGAGTGAAACGGCCGCAGGTAGCGATGCTCGCGCAAACGCTGGCCGATGCCGTAGTCGAAATCAAAATGGCGGGCGCCAGGCGTGGGCCGGCCGAACACTCCGCGCAATCCCCACTGGGATTTGAAAGCCTGCCAGTCGAAGATCAGAAAATTCGAGGCCGTCTGGCCAGGCGCAAACCGCAGCCATCCGTTGTGGCTTCCCCATGCGGACTGCACGCCTTCGGGGAGCCGGATGCGTTCCTCGATGCCGACCAGGTCATAGCGGCCATCAACGAGGCCGGCGATCAATTCATTGAGACTCGAAAGGAGCACGGCGTCGTGATCGATGAAACAGGCGATGCGCGTCGGGCAACGCTCCAGCAACCGCAGGTACGCGTCGGTGTAGCCGCACTCTTCCAGCCAGTACTCGATGCCGAACTCGCGCCGGTACGCCTCCATTTCGTCGCGGCCGCCGCCTCGCTTCGAGACGAGGATCGGCGCCGATGGATGAAAGCGGCGCAACGCGCGAAGATGAATCCGCATCATCTCCGAGCCCGACCAGTACGGCGTCAGGAACGTGACCATTTACGCAGGAACCAACCGGGCACTAGCCAGTAGATCGCCCATAACGGGTGAATGCGCATGCCCTCTTTGATGAATCGCCACGCATCGCCCTGTCCAAACAGCAAGCGACGGACGCCGAAGCCGAACAACACTCCGGCGCCCTCCCGATTGGCGCGCGGCGCAATGTCTGGAAACTCCGCCTGGTAGGGCCGCACAATCCGCACGCACTCCCACACGAACTCATCTCCGTCCTTCACCGACTTGCAGGCATCGTGGTGCCGGATCACTGCCAGCGCGGCACCCGGGACCACCACCGACGTCACGCGGAGGAAACGAAGCGTGTACTCATAGTCCATCAGGAAGTGCAGCGACTCGTCCACGGGCCCGACGGCCGGGAGATGCGCCGCAGGGAAGAACATCCCTGGCCCGCCGTGATGCTCGGTGTCCCACCACTGCGCATAGGCGTGCAACGAATGCGGGATGGGGCGATGCAGTTCGCGCCGAGTGTCACCCTCGACGGTGCGAACGACGTCGCCGGCAATGATCTTGTCTGGGTGTTGCGCATGCCACTCGGCGACCGTCTTCAGAGCGCCCGGCAGCAGATAGTCATCAGTGTCAAAGTGATTGAAGATGGTGCCGGTCACGCGGGCCATGCCCTTGTTGATGGCATGCGACTGTCCGCGATCGGGCTCAGAGACCCAGTAGGTCAACCACGGCGAGTACTTCTTGATGACGTCGAGGGTGGCCGCGCCGCTGCCGCCGTCAATGACGATCAGCTCGAGATCGGGATAGCCCTGGAGCAGCGCGGACCGCAGCATCTCCTCGATGAACGCGGAGTGATTGAGCGAGGCCACCACCATGCTGATCCGCGGCCACGGATTGCCGTCTCGCGTCGCCGGCGGAAGCGCCGCCGTTTGTTCAGTCCACGGCCATCCGCTTCGTCCCGCCGGAGGCGGCGGCAACGCGTCAAGGCCGGGGCAGCGCATTGCGTATGATAATGGGTCGCAATCCTGATGCTCCAATCCGACGCGCCGGCTGGCAGCTTCCCTATTCGACGGCTGGCTGGAGCTGCACGGGCACGGTTTCGAGACTCCACGGTGGCAGCGCGGACCCTCCGCGCGCGCCTCGCGCGAGAGGCAAGACTTCGCGCCGCATCATCCGGACTCTTGCCCCGCGAGCTCGCGATTATCGAATGCCGTCGGGGTGAAGACGAGTCGGGTCTCTTCTCCGAGTTCGCCGCGGTGATCGGGTTTCTCGAACACTACGAGCGATGGCGCGAGGCGTACCAGGGGGTTCGCGTCAGGTTCGATTCCGGCCTGTATTACGAAGCCTCCCGGGGTCTGGACTGGTGGCAGTACTATTTCGAGCCGATCCAGGCGGGCGCGGCCGGCGGCGTCACGCACGTCGTCGATCCATATTTTCACGACTTCTGCGCCAATCGCGTCGAGCGGACACTGCCGCGGGCCACGGGCGCGGCGCTGGTGGCGCGCTACGTGGCCCCGTCCGTGGCCGTGCGCCACGAGGTCGAACACTTCGTTGGCGAGCACTTCGGCGCGGGCCCCGTGGTCGGCGTGCATTACCGCGGCACCGACAAGTACGTCGACGCCCCGCGCGTGCCGTACGAGGCAGTGGAGCTTGCGGTCCGCGACGCGGCCGCCGCGACCGGTTCGGATCGCTGGCGCGTGTTCGTTGCGACCGATGAACAGGCGTTAATCGATTTCATGATCGGCCGGTTCGCGGACCGGCTGATCTACCGGCGCATGTTCCGTTCGACCGACGGCCGCCCGATCGATGTCTACAACGCCGAGGGCAACTATCAGAAGGGCTTGCACGCCGTCGTCGATTGCCTGCTGCTGGCGCGGGGCCAGGTGCTGATTCGTACCGCTTCGAACCTGAGCCTGTGCGCGGCCCTGTTCAATCCGGATGTGCGCGAAGTCGTGTTGAGCCGCGAGCGCTGATGGTTGCCTCCGCCGCGCGTGTCCTGTTCGACCGGATCAACTGGTATTCGCGCATCGCCGCGGGCCGGGCGCGCTTCACCGCCCGCGCCGCGCTCGGATCGGTCGCCGCCACTCTAGTGACACCGGAGGTACTCCTGCTCGATTGTCCGGACGGCGATGAGGCCTCCGGCCTGTTCTCGGAGGCGGCCGCGGTCGTCGGCGCCCTGGCGCACGTCGAACACTGGCCCACCCTGTATGCGGGCCTGCGAGTCGATTTCCGCGAGCACGGTCTCTATTACGATTCGGCCGCCGGTCCCAACTGGTGGGAATACTATTTCGAACCGGTGGCCATCGGCACGAGCGGACACGCGCGGACTGTGGCCGATTGGGAACACGACGCGTTCGCCCATGCCGTGGAGCTGCGCATGCAGCGCGTCGAGGCGGCGCGGCTGGTCAAACGCTACGTTGTGCCAAAGGCATCCATTGGGCAAAAGGTTGACGCGTTCTGGCGGGAACACGTCGGCGACGTCTTCACCGTCGGCGTGCATTATCGCGGCACAGACAAATGGGAAGGCGCGCCGGTTGTGCCGTTCGACGCCATGGCCGCCGCCGTCACCGAAGCCACCAGTGGCCGGCCGGAGTGGAAAGTCGTGGTGGCGACCGATGAGCAACCGTTCCTGGAC
>DATMJU010000556.1:0-7004 GCA_035553795.1 Vicinamibacterales bacterium | reverse complement strand
CACCGGATCCACAACATCAAGGTCGTCAACCTGTCGCTCGGCCACGCCGTGCTCGAGTCGATCTTCACCGACCCGCTGGTGCAGGCGGTCGAGCGTCTCTCGCGCAAGGGCATTGTCGTCGTGACGGCGGCCGGCAACAAGGGCATCAATCCGGTGACCGGCAATCCGGGCTACGGCGGCGTCGGTGTCCCCTGCAATGCACCGTCGGCGATTTGCGTCGGCTCGCTCGACACCGAAGGCACGTCGCCGTTTGGCGACGACCACGTCGCGGATTCGAGCTCACGCGGCCCGACGCGCTTCGACCTGCTTGCCAAGCCCGACATGGTCGCGCCCGGCGTCAATATCGTGTCGATCGCCGCTCCCGGCAGCCGCCTGTTCAACGATTTCGCCAGCCTGCGCGTTCCGGGCAGCACGGGCAACCCCGATTACTTCATGCTCTCCGGCACCAGCATGGCGTCCCCGGCCGTGGCCGGCGCCGCGGCCCTGCTGCTGACGGAGAACAGCAGCCTGTCGGCCAACACCGTCAAGATGTCGCTGCAGTTCACCGCGCGCGTGATCAGCCACACGGACGTGCTGACGCAGGGTGCCGGTGCGCTCAACATCGGCGGCGCGCTGATTCTCGCCGACGCCATCAATCCGTTTGTCCGCCGCGGCCGCAACTGGATCACGCATCCGATCACCGCGGCCAACCAGGACGCGTCGGGCCAGACGATCAACTGGAGCCAGCGCATCATCTACGGCGACCGGTTCATGCAGCCGCGCTACGCACAGATTCGCCTGTTCCGCTGGAGCGACGACATCGTGTGGGCGTACGACGCCATCGAAGACAACATCGTCTGGGGCAACGACGACAACATCGTCTGGGGTAACGACGACAACATCGTCTGGGGCAACGAAGACAACATTGTCTGGGGCAACGACGACAACATCGTCTGGGGCAACCACGAAGACGACAACATCGTGTGGGGCAACGGCGAGAGCGACAACATCGTCTGGGGGATCGACGACAACATCGTTTGGGGCAACGACGACAACATCGTCTGGGGCAACTCCGACGACGACAACATCGTGTGGGGCAACAGCCACCTGCGCGACGTGTGGGCGTCGAACGTCGTGTGGGGCTTCTGGGACGACAACATCGTGTGGGGCAACATCACCCGCGCGACCGACGACAACATCGTTTGGGGCAACACCGACGACAACATCGTGTGGGGCAATTGTTCTGAAGCCAACGACGACAACATCGTCTGGGGCAACGACGACAACATTGTCTGGGGCAATTGCGCCGACAACATAGTGTGGGGCAACGACGATGACAACATCGTATGGGGCAATTCAGTGCTGACCGGCGGGAGACGTTAATGGAAAAGATGCCTTACCAGCCCGAAATCGAACGGGCGACCAGCATCGCGACATCGTCGACCAACGTGACGACGTCGGACTGGCGGGCCAGCCTGCCGGTTCTCGCCGGGTCGAAGTTCATCCTTCGTGAGCTGCGCGCCGAAGACGCGCCGTCGCTGCTCGCGATGCTGACGACCGAAGAGGTGTCGCGGTTCATCTCGCCGCCGCCGACCACGGTTGCCGGCTTCGAGAGCTTCATCGCCTGGGCGCAGCGCGAACGCCAGATGGGCAACTACGTGTGCTTCGGCGTCGTGCCGGCGGGCATGACCACTGCCGTCGGGCTCTTCCAGTTGCGCTCGCTCGAACCCGGCTTCGGCTCCTGCGAATGGGGCTTCGCGATCGGCTCACAGTTCTGGGGCACCGGGCTCTTCGTCGAGGCCGCCAACGTCGTCCTCGACTTCGGTGTCGACGTGATCGGGCTGCAGCGCTTCGAAGCGCGCGCCGCCGTCGCGAACGGCCGTGGCAACGGCGCGCTCCGCAAGATTGGCGCGGTCCAGGAAGGCGTGCTGCGTCGCTCCTTCCTCCGCAACGGTCAGTATCACGACCAGGTGCTGTGGTCGATCCTTGCCGAGGATTGGCGCCTGCAGCGCAGCGGACGGCAGACACCGGTCGTTCACTAAGGCGATCGACTCTTTTCGTACAATGGCCCGACGCCTCCAGGGAGCGCCGGGCCATTCTTTTGTACGCCGGCCTGCCGCGCTTCACTCGAGGCGCGGAGAAATACGTGAAAGTTTCTGACTTCGACTTCGATCTCCCTGACGAGCTGATCGCGCAGGAGCCTCCGCCTCAACGCGGCGGCAGCCGCTTGATGGCGGTCGACCGTTCGACGGGCGCTGTCACGCACCGCATGTTCAGCGAGTTGCCGTCGCTGCTGCGGGGCGGCGACGTGCTTGCGGTCAATGACACGCGAGTGTTTCCCGCCCGGCTGCTCGGCGTGCGTCTGCCGGGCGGCGGCGCCGCGGAATGCTTCCTGGTGCGGCCCACCGGCGAACCCGACACCTGGATCGCGCTGGTGCATCCGGGACAGCGGCTGCGTGAAGGATCGCTGATGCGTTTCGAGCGTTCAGGCCGCACCCTCAACGCGGAAGTGACGGGCCGTCACTTTCACGGTCGCAGGACGGTCAGGCTGTGGACCGATGATGCGACGCCGGTGCGAGAGGCGATTGAGGAGATCGGGCACGTGCCGCTGCCGCCGTACATCAAGCGCGGCGATGAACAGCGCGATCGCGATCGCTATCAAACCGTCTATGCGCGTGAGCGAGGATCCATCGCGGCGCCGACTGCGGGACTGCATTTCACTCCCGAGGTGCTCGATGCGCTGGCGGCCAGGGGCGTCGAGCGAGTCCAGGTGACGCTGCACGTCGGTTACGGGACGTTCCAGCCCATTCGCGTCGAGCACATCGATGAGCACACGATGGAGGCGGAGCAGTACGAGGTGACCGACGCGACGGCCGCCGCGCTGTCGCGGGCGAAGCGAGAAGGCCGCCGCATCATCGCAGTCGGGACCACGACCACGCGCACCCTGGAATCACTGTCGATGTCGGCCGATGGAGAAGTACGGGCGGGCCGTGGGGAAACGGCGCTATTCATTCGCCCGGGGCATACCTTCCAACTGGTCTCGGGCCTGATCACCAACTTTCACCTTCCGCAGTCGTCCCTGTTGATGCTGGTATCCGCCTTCGCCGGCCGCGACGCCACGCTTTCCGCATACCGGGAGGCTGTCGCGCAGCGATATCGCTTCTACAGCTACGGTGATGCTATGTTCATCGCCTGATGAAGCTGCCCTACGAAGCGTTCGACCTCTCAGGCATCAAGACGTATCCGCTGCGGTCACGTGAGAGCAAGGTCGGCCTGGCCCAGTTTGCGACGCCGTACAAGAAGGGTGCCGGTGTGGACGGCCTCGTGAAGTCGCTGCCCTCACTTCTCGCGGCGCGCGATTTCAAGGACGTGGTCAGCGCGATCGTCACAGCCAAGAACGACGGCCGGGCGATCATCTGGGGTCTGGGCGCGCATGTCCTGAAGACGGGTCTGTCGCCTGTGCTCGTTGATCTGATGGAGCGCGGCTACATTTCAGCGATCGCCACCAACGGCGCGGGGATCATCCACGACTTCGAGATCGCGCTCTCCGGCGGTACATCCGAAGATGTCGACGCGACGCTCGGCCCTGGCACGTTCGGGATGGCGGAAGAGACCGGATCGCAACTGAATCGCGCGATCTCGGAGGGTGTACAGGCGGGGCTCGGCCTCGGGCAGTCGGTGGGGAAGTTTCTCGACGCATCGAAACCGCCGTTCGCGCAGATCAGCGTCGCGGCGACAGCGTGGCGTCTGCAGATTCCGCTGACTGTTCACGTGGCAATTGGCACGGACATCATCCACATGCACCCGCAGGCATCGGGCGCCGCCATCGGTGAGGCCAGCCTGCGCGATTTCAAGTATTTCGTGTCGAGCGTGTCGCGGCTGGAAGGCGGCGTCTATTTGAATTGCGGCTCCGCGGTGGTCCTGCCCGAGGTGTTTCTGAAGGCCGTGGCCATCTCGCGTAACGAAGGGCGCCAGTTGGGAGGGCTCACGACCGTGAACCTGGATTTTCTCCGGCACTATCGGCCGCAGACCAATGTGGTTTCGCGACCGACCGCCGGTATCGGGAAGGGCTACTCCCTCACGGGCCACCACGAACTGCTGATTCCGATGCTGGCAGCGGCCATCATTGAAGCCTCATAGGGGCGAAATCGGGTCATTTTTGCTATGATTGAAGGTTCTTGCCCGCCCTCGCGTTCGATGCAGAGGGCTACGGTGAGGCTAAGCCGGAGTAGCTCAGCTGGTTAGAGCACGCGTCTCATAAGCGCGGGGTCGGCGGTTCGAGTCCGCCCTCCGGCACCACCCCCTCAATCAGTGCGGTACCAGCGTCACATTCACCGACGCTGTGCCCACCGTGATGCCAAATTGCGCGTTGTCGATGCGGACGTTGTATCTCAGCGTCCCGATGATGCTGTCGCCGTTCTTCGCACCCTGAAACTCGATCATGTTCACGGCTCCATTCGAGTTTGGCCCGCTGGGCGGGACGGTCTGCGTATTGGCGAAGGTGATGTTGGACGCCGGGCCAGACGCCGGCGTGGGATTCATGCCCCAAGGGAAGGATTGTCCGAGCTGAGGACCAGTGATGCACCCCGTCGCGCTGATCACGCTCGACCGTCCATCCTGGATGGTCGCGGTGCCGCTTAGCGGATCCTTGTCCAGTGAGTCGAATTCGATCGCGACCAGCCCCGAAAAGCGTTCGATGCGTGTGCAGCTGGTAAAGACGAGCGTCACGTCGAATTCGACGTTACCCGCCAGCTCGCGCTTGCCGCTCTCTTCCTTCCCCTGGGTCGCAAGCAACGCGCCGCCTCCGACCGCGGCTGCCGCGGCGCCGACGATGCCGATCGTGGTTCCTGAGACGCCTCCGCCACCGGCGGCCGCGCCGCCGGCTGCGCTAGTTCCCCCGCCTGTTCCACCACTCGCGCCTGCCGCGCCAACGGCCTGCGCCGCGGTGAGCACGTTGGTCTGCGTGATGGTGGCGCTGAGCACCTGGCCCTGGACAACCGCAGATGCGTTGATCTGAATCGCGCCGGCTGCAGTTGGCGTGAAGCCGGCCGCCGCCGCCCGTCCCGCAGCGTTGGTAGTGACGGTCAGCGTGGAAAGACCGCCGAACGAGGCGCCTTGTCCGGCGACAGAGAACGTCACTGTGGCGCCAGCGACCGGCAGGTTGTTGCGATCGCGGATCTCGACAATCGGCGCGACGGCAGACTTCTGCTGGATGATGTTGACCGCATCCTCGCCCTCCACGACGACAATGCGGAACGCGGGCTGCGCAGGGGTCTCACCCGGTGCGAGCATCAAGACGGCGCCCAGGATCAACGCAACAAAATGTGTCATGCGGGGGGCACTGGTGGGGGGAAGACCAGTCTGGGGCCGATGCTATGCATATGATCAGAGCTGGTCAATGACCGTTATGGGTCACGTAGTTGAGCGCGTCCGTCACTTTTCGTCCCGGCATTCGCTGTGGGCTCCCGAGACGCGTGTCCTGGCAGCCGTGTCGGGAGGTTCGGACTCGGTTGCATTGCTGCTGTTGCTGCGCGACTTGGCGGCACGCGGCGAAGTGGTACTCGCGGGACTTGCGCACCTGCATCACCACATTCGAGGTGACGCGGCGGATGCCGACGCGGCATTCTGCCGCGCGCTGGCCGACAGGCTCGGCGTCCCGGCCGTCATCGGCGACGCCAACGTCCCTGGCGAGGCGGCCGAGCACGGTGTATCGACCGAGTTGGCCGGCCGTTATGCGCGACAGCGGTTCTTTAAAGAAGCGATGGTGTCCGTGCGCGCCGATCGCGTGGCGACGGCGCACACCCGGGACGATCAGGCGGAAACCGTTCTGCTGCGCCTGACGCGCGGCGCGGGCACCAGCGGCCTTTCGGCGATGGCGCCGCGGCGCGACCACCTCGTGCGCCCGCTACTCGACGTGTCGAGGGCGGACCTGCAGGCATTTCTCCGCGGTCTGAACGAACCGTGGCGCGACGACGCGACCAACGAGGACCAGAACATCCCCCGCAATCGCATCCGTCATGGCGTGATGCCCCAGCTTCGCGCGATCAACGCCCAGGCCGACGCCGCGCTGGGGCGTGCCGCGGAGCTGATGCGAGGCGACGACGAATTTCTCGAGAACCTTGCCAACGCGGCCTTTGTCCGCGTCGTCGAATTGGAAGAACAGGGTGCGCAGGGCGAGGTACGGGTCAGGCTTCGCACGGCAGAGTTCCTGAAGTTGCCTATGGCGATTGCCCGGCGCGTGGCGCGATTTGCCCTCGAAACTGCGAACCCGTCGCGCACGTATGGCTTAGAAGAGGCTGATGAGCTCCACCGCGCCCTGGGGGCCGGCAGTGGCGGAAATATTCCCGGGTTATCGGTGGAACGTTTTGGCGCCAGCGCTGTCTTAATAAGTAGGGTTCCAAAGGTTCCAAAGGTTCCAAGGGTTCCAAAGGTTTCAGGGGCTGAGGAACTTCGGCTGGAGATTCCCGGCACAGTTGAGTCGCCGCTCGGCACGTGGACCATCTCTGCCGAGGGACCCCTGCCCAGGCCCGCGACGATCGGTGATGACGCCGCGCAAGTGATGGTGGACGCCGGCGCCTTGGGCGGACACCTGCTGGTGCGGCATAGGCGGCCAGGTGATCGGTTGCAGCCCCTTGGTGCACCCGGGCGCAAGAAAGTGCAAGACGTGCTGGTTGACAGAAAAGTCCCGCGCGACGACCGCGACGCGCTGCCCATCGTCACTACTGAATCGGGCGAGATTATCTGGGTGGCGGGACAGGTATTGGCGGATCCCTTTCGGGTGACCCCGCTCACGACGAGCGTGGTAGTCTTGACCCTGAGGCGCTAAGGCACCCCACGATGCAAAATCAGCATCGCGGGGACCCCGCGGCGCCTGGAGGAAGAGTTGAACACGACAGTAAAGAGCGTCGTTTTCTGGGTGGCGATGATCGTTCTGGTCGCCCTGGTGTGGAACTTCTCATCGCAGTTCCAACGCAACGAACTTGTCGTCAGCTTCAGCGAGTTTATCGGCTGGGTTGATTCGGGAC